>JACPFH010000128.1 GCA_016183075.1 Deltaproteobacteria bacterium
CCGATCGGAAGGATTCTGCCCCTAAGCGTGATCTCCCCGGTCATCGCCACGTCTCGGCTCACGGGGCGTTTGGTCAGGGCCGAGATCAGCGCGGTCGCCATTGTGATCCCCGCAGACGGGCCATCCTTTGGGATGGCTCCCGCCGGGACATGGATGTGAATGTCTAGCTTGTGGTAGAAATCCTCATCGATGCCCAACTCCTTAGCGTGGGAGCGGGCATAGCTCACGGCAGCCTGGGCGGACTCTTTCATGACCTCGCCCAGTTGGCCGGTCAGGGTCAGGTTCCCTCTTCCCTTGGATAGCGAGGCCTCGACGTAAAGAACTTCACCTCCCGTGCTCGTCCAGGCTAGGCCGGTGGCAACGCCGATCTCGTGCTGCTCCTGTTCAGCCTCGGGCAAGAATTTAGGCGGCCCCAAAAACAGGTGCAGGTTTGCCCGCGTAACCCGGGTGAGCTCCGTTTTCCCCTCGGCCACCTTACGCGCCACCTTGCGGCAGATCGAGGCGATCTCCCGTTCCACATTTCTCAGGCCGGCTTCCTTGGTGTACTGGGCGATGATGCGCAGCAGCGCGTCGCTGGAGATGTCCAACTGCTTCGTGGTGATCCCGTTGTCCTCAAGCTGCCGCGGGATGAGAAACCTGCGCGCAATCTCTAGCTTCTCCTCGTTCGTGTAGCCAGAGAGATGGATGACCTCCATGCGGTCGGCAAGCGCCGCCGGGACCGGATCCAGCAAGTTTGCCGTGCAGATAAATAGCACGTTGGAAAGATCAAATGGCAGGTTCAGGTAATGATCGCTAAAGGCATGGTTCTGCTCCGGATCTAACACTTCCAGCAGGGCTGCCGATGGGTCGCCGCGGAAGTCGGTCCCGACCTTGTCGATCTCATCGAGCATGAAGACGGCGTTGTTGGAGCCCGCCTGCTTGACTCCTTGGATGATCCTTCCCGGCAGCGCTCCCACGTAAGTCCTTCGGTGGCCGCGGATCTCAGCCTCGTCACGGATGCCCCCAAGGGAGACGCGAACGAAGTTTCGCCCCAAAGCCCGCGCGATCGATTTCCCCAGGGAGGTCTTGCCGACGCCCGGGGGGCCGACAAAGCATAGGATCGGCCCCTTAATCTTTCGGCGAAGCTTGTTGACGGCCAGGTATTCAAGGATTCGCTCCTTGACCTTCTCCAGATTGTAGTGGTCCTCGTCGAGCACCTGCTTGGCCTTCTGGATGTTCAAATTGTCCTTCGTTCGCTTGCTCCACGGCAGCTCGACGAGCCAGTCCATGTACGTGCGGACCAGGGAGGCCTCCGAGGATTCGGGGTGCATCTGCTCCAACCGCTTGAGCTGCTTCTCAGCCTCGCGCTTGACTTCGAGCGGCATCTTCGCCTTCCCGATCGATTTTTTAAGCTCGCTGATCTCCTCCGCTCGCTCGTCCCCCTCACCCAGTTCTTGCTGGATTTGCTTGAGCTGCTCGCGCAAAAAGTAATCGCGCTGCGTCTTGCTCATCTCTTCTTTGGCTTGATTCTGGATGCGGGCCTGCATCGTGGAGAGCTCGAGCTCGCGGCTCAGAAGTTCGGTCACTTTTTTCAGCCGGGCCACCGGCTCGAAGATCTCGAGAATCGCCTGGCTCTCCTCGATCTTCAGGCGCAGGTTGGAGGCAACCAAGTCGGCGAGCACCCCGGGATCGCTGATGTTGTCGGTCACCATTCCGATCTCCGGGGGGAGGTTCTTGAGATTGAGGATCTGCTCGATCTTTTCCTTGACGTTGCGCATCAAGGCCTCGACCTCAATCGAAATCTCCGGGATTGCGGGCTCGGTCAACTTGCGGATCTTAACTTCGTAGTACGGCCGCTCGCGAACGAACTGTTCGATCTCGCCCTTAGAGAGGCCTTGCACGAGGATCTTGACTCGGCCGTCGGCGAGTTTCAGCATGCGCATGATGGAAGCGACGGTCCCCACGCGGTAGATATCGTCGGGCTTGGGGTTATCTTCCGTGGAATTCTTTTGCGCAACCAGGAAAATCAGGCGATCGCGGGCGAGCGCTTCTTCGACCGCTTGGACGGACATATCCCTCCCGACGAAGAGCGGCAGCATCATGTAGGGATAGATGACAATATCGCGGACAGGAAGGAGCGGGATCATCTCCGGGATCTCGACTTGGGATCCCTTGCCTTCCTGAGGATCAACATTCCACTGGGTTTCGCTCATGGCCTTCCTGTCTTCTTCGGAAGAATTACCCGAAGATCTCTTTAACCTTGTCGAAAAACCCTTTTGACAGGGGATGGACTTCCTCTCCCCCAAGCGCTGCGAACTCCCTGAGCAGCTCCTTCTGACGCGGGGTTAGGTGAGTCGGAGTCTCGACGACCGCGCGGACGAGCTGATCTCCTTGGCGGTAGCCCTGAACGTCTCTGATGCCTTTACCCTTCAGGCGCAAGACTTTTCCAGACTGCGTGCCGGCGGGGATCTTCATCTTTACCTTTCCCTCAAGCGTCGGCACGTCGATGTCGGCGCCCAAAGCGGCCTGAACAAAGCCGATGGGAACCTCGCAGACAACGTCGAGTCCGTCCCTGATAAAGAGCGGGTGTGGGGCTACCCGAATGTCTACATAAAGGTCTCCCGGCGGACCCCCGGATGACCCGCCTTCGCCGCGCAACTTGAGCCTGGAGCCGGTATCAACGCCCGGCGGGATCTTTATGCTGAGGGTATGAAACTTCCGGACCCGGCCCTGGCCGGCGCATGCGGCGCAAGGGTCGGTAATGACGGTTCCTTCTCCACGGCACTGCGTGCAGGTGCGGGAGACGTTGAAGAAGCCTTGCTGAAAGCTTACTTGTCCTCTCCCGTGACAGCTCGTGCAACTCCGGGGTGAAGTCCCAGGTTTGCATCCGGTTCCCTGGCATGTGTCACAAAGGCCCTGCCGCGGAACTTTAATTTTTTTCTCGGCGCCAAAGACCGCCTCCTCAAAGCTAAGTTCCAGGTTGTAGCGTAGGTCTTCACCTCTCACGCGCGTGCGGCGGCGACCGGTTCCAGCGCCGAAGAACTCGCCGAAAATATCACCAAAGATGTCTTCGAAGCCGGTCGTGAAGTCAAAACCGCCCTTAAACGGGCCACCGTCGCCGAAGGCTGCGTGGCCAAACTGATTGTATTGTGCCCGCTTCTCCGCATCCCCCAGAACCTGGTAGGCCTCGGAGACCTCTTTGAAATGCTCCTCTGCCCGTTTGTCTCCGGGGTTGCGGTCGGGATGGTACGTGAGCGCCAACTTGCGATAGGCTTTCTTAATTTCCTCTTCGCTGGCGCTTCGGTTCACGCCGAGGGTTTCGTAGTAATCTTTTTTTCCGTTCAACCTTGAGCCTCATAACATAATAAGAAAGCCCCTCTCCGCAATCAATAGGGGAGTAGGGGCCTTCTGCGGGTTTAGTGAGGAATCGTGATTCTCCTTCCGGCAGCCTAATCCTTGACCTCCTCGAAATCTGCATCCATGACATCCTCTTTTTTCTTACCCGCCCCCTTCTTCTCTCCCCCCTCGTTCGTCTCCGGAGCTGACTCATGTGGCTGTCCCGGGGCCTGCTGCTGGGAAGCTTTGGCATACATGGCTTCCGCAAGCTTATGCGAAGATCGCGTGAGTTCGTCAGCGGCGGCCCGGATGGTTTGCACATCCTGGCCTTCCATAGCTTTTTTGGCCTTCTGCAAGGCCGCCTCGATGTTCTCTTTGACCCCGGCTTCCAGTTCGCCGCTGTAATCCTTGAGCGACTTCTCGGTGGAGTAGATCAGTGAGTCCAACTGGTTACGGGCCTCGACGACCTCTTTCCGCTTGTGGTCCTCAGCGGCGTGTGCCTCAGCGTCTTTGACCATCTGTTTGATCTCCTGCTCGGAAAGA
>JACPFH010000129.1 GCA_016183075.1 Deltaproteobacteria bacterium
CGGACTCATTTTTTTCCTCGTAAACATCGCAGAGCTGGCGGACGCAAGGGATGTCGGAGTCGATCAGGTCGTCTGCCAGGAGAACGGCAAAGGGTTCCTCTCCCACCAGGTCACGCGCGCAGAGGACCGCATGTCCCAGCCCTAAAGGTCTTTTCTGCCGGACGGAGACCACTTCGATCATGTCGGCAATCTGCCTTAGCGTCTTCACCACTTCGGTCTGTCCCCGCTCTTCGAGTATCTGTTCCAGCTCGGGGACCACGTCGAAATGGTCTTCAATGCTGTCCTTGCCCCGCCCGGTAACGAAGATCACCTCCTGGATTCCGGCCTCCACGGCTTCCTGAACGACGTACTGGATGGCGGGAATATCCAGGATCGGTAGCAGCTCTTTAGGCACTGTTTTCGTGGCGGGAAGAAACCGCGTTCCCAATCCTGCCACGGGTATCACAGCCTTTTTGATCTTCATCGGAAGGAGGAGGCGCTAGAGGAGCCGCCGAGATTTTCTCTCTTCGACTTCCTGGCTTGACTTACAGGCGATGCAAAGGGTCGTGACCGGGCGGGCCTTTAAGCGATCGATACCGATCTCGTCGCCACAGACTTCACAGATCCCGTACCCCCCCCTGTCCAGGCGTCTCAGGGCTTCCTGGATTTTGACCATGAGCTTCCGCTCCCGGTCGCGAATACGCAAGACCGAATTGCGATCCGCCTCCAGGGAAGCGCGGTCGGTAGGGTCGGGAAAATTTTCCTCTTGATCCATCCCCTCGACCGTCTTGCCCGCCTCGGAAAGGAGATCCTGCATTCGCCGTTCAAGCAGCCGGCGAAAAAAATCGATTTCGGCCTGGTTCACGAAACGCTTTACACACGGAAAAAGCTAATCCTAATTTTATAACACTTAGGTCCGTGGAAGTAAAACCGGCCGCGAGGAAGCCGGCGAAGCGCTCGCCTCATTGCCAGAGGAGATTGGGGCGCGGGTGGGTGAGAATGAAAACTTCCGTGGACTTCGGAAGCATGGCACGGCTGAGAAGGAGTTGGGACCTTTCGTGGCGGCGCACAGGGTAGCGCCCCTCGACGAAGCTTGCGAACAACTCGGCCTGGCGCGGCGCGTCATAATGCATCGGGATCACAATGGGAGGGCGCACCTGCTCGATGACGCGAAGTAAGTCTTCGAAACCGAGGTTGGTCATCGCGTCGATCGGCGCCATCAGGACATCCACCCTCTGGAGGACCTTTTCCTGCTCGGGCGTCAACAGGTGCCCGATGTTACCCAGATGAGCGAGGCAGAGACTGCCCATTTCGTAGACGAAGATCGAATTAGCGGCGCCACCCCACCCCAAGCCGCGCTGGCTGGGGATATTCACGATCGTCATGTCTTTCACGGTGGTCCGTATGGGATTCCAGGTCTGCCGCAGGGTGATCCCCCGCAAAATGAGCGGGTCGCCCGCCACCGCGCCGACATTGTTATGCGTGAAGTGGTCGTTGCTTACGGTGACCGCGTGGGCCGCGATGCCGGGGGTGACGTTGAAATTGGGATCGGTGACGACTTTGGTTTGGCTTCCCGAGTGGATGAGAAAGCTCGAATGACCGAACCATTCGACGAAGTACTGGCCGAGCCGAGGACCCTCCCCGCCCCGAACTTGAACCAGATCGCGCGCGTCGCCGAGCAATCGGACCAAGGAGGGATTGCATATCGCGTGGGCCACACGGCCAAAAGGCCACAGCAGAGACCCGGCCATAAAACTCAGGAAGCCGCGGCGCTTCATTTTCCCTCCTCGATGATCAGGGCGCTAAAGGTTGAGATGCGCGTCTCCGGCCAGCGCCACGCGCCTCTGGGCAATCCCGCCTTGATGCAGGCTTGTTCCAAGAAAGTCATCATGTCCCAGCCGTATTGCGTAGCTACCTGAGGCAGCAAGACGCCGCAATTTTCTTCCCTCGCCAAATGGAGGCCGCACTTGCCAACTTCCAGAGCGAGCGGGTCATCCACAAGCCACAAAGGCGAGAGGACCGAGATGTCGATGTGAATCTCCGGCAGCTCGCCCGCGCAGATGGGCAACATCCGGTAGTCCCTCGAGGCGGCGGCCTCCGTCATCTCGATCACCGTTTCGTAAAGGGGACGGGTCGGGAAGCAGGTCCCGATGCAGCCTCTTAGTTCGCCGCCCTTATGCAGGCTCACAAAAGCCCCGAAGTCGGAAGATCGGAGGTGAGGATCCTCGATCGGATCGGCCGTGCGCGAGGTCCGGCGGACCGAATCTTCCAAGGCATCGCGCGATAACCGAAGCAGCCGCTTCTGCGAATCGGGTGGAAGGTACACGTCTTCCGTTCCTGCCGTTTGGATTGGCGTGAGTCTAGCTCCGCCCACGAAGCTTGACAAGCGCGAAAGGAAACCCATCTCTCCAGCGGGCTCTCCTTTTTTCCGCTGCGGTGCGGGGCCGCACAGGTCGCCGCTTTCAGGCTGCGATGCGGCCAGGAACGGCTCCGGCGATTAGCGCCAATATACCATAACAGTTCCTGAAGTTTCACTTTGCCCTCCCTGATGAAATCCGGAACCCGCTCCCCGCGTCCGGGGGAAACGAGGGGAAAGGCCGCCGACGTCCGATTACGAACGCTACGACTCATGGCACAAACCCATCGGCCGCGGCCTGATGGCTCGGCGCCCGAGGAGATTTCGTCATGTAGAGCAGTTTTTGCAGGTCCCGTAGAGTGTCAGCTCGTGAGAGTTTACGGTAAAGCCCTGCTCGGGAACGGTGAAGGGCAGAACGTAATCTTTCGAGTCGACCGAAATGTCATAGACGGTCTGGCAGCTTCGACAAATGAAGTGGTGGTGGCTTCGCACCAGCGGGTCGAAGTGTTGCGTGCGGCCCAAGGTGAGCACCTGGAGTCTGCCCTCCGCGACAAGCTTTTGGAGGTTGCGGTAAACGGTCCCCAGGCTGATCTTCGGGACCACTTCCCGCACCTTTTCATAGACGCGGTCCGCCGTGGGGTGGGAAGTCTCGTCTTTGATTGCATCCCAGACCACTTCCAGTTGTCGGGTCTGTCGGCGCGCCTTGGCCATTCGGAACCCTCTACGTGGCCAGATCCTCAGTCAAGGACCCGCGCATCTCGTCGCCGATGGTTGCGCTGGCCTTGTAGTTGGGATGGTCGATCAGGAGCTCCGCCTCCTCTTTCCCTTCCACAAAAGCCCGGATCTCGTCCGGTTTGAAGGAGAACCTCACGTATTGCACCGCGCTGATTTTGTCCTCTTTGCTATGGCCCGGCTCGAACCGGGCGTGGATGGTGCGGTTGCCGATTTTGAGGTAGACCCTTTCGTCGATGCCGAGAAATTTCAGTAACTCCTCCCGGACCCGGCTCTGCTCTTCGATCTCTAAAAAGAGTGTGGCGCTCAGCTCCCCTGCCTCCGGGATCAGGCTGTTGTAGACGTCGATTTCCTCCCGGATCTTGTCCAGATCGGCGATCTTTTCGGCCCTCACCATCTCCTGGATCTGAAAAATTACCGTATCCCGATTCTCGAACA
>JACPFH010000032.1 GCA_016183075.1 Deltaproteobacteria bacterium
GACCACGAGCGGTATACCCGGGAGGCGGTCCGGCAGGCTCTGCTCAACCTCGAGGCCGATGACGCGCCGGCGGGAATGATGGATGTCGTTTTGGGTCGGGGTTGGCCGGGCATTTTGCTCCACGAAGCCATCGGCCACGGTCTCGAAGCGGACTTCAACCGGAAGAAAGTCTCCGCGTTCACGGATCGGATCGGCCGGAAAGTCGCTTCGGAGCTGTGCACGGTGGTGGACGACGGGACCATTCCGTCGCGCCGGGGCTCGCTCAATGTGGACGACGAGGGGACGCCGACGCACCTGACGGTTCTCATCGAAAAAGGCATCTTGAAAGGCTATCTGCAGGATCGGTTGAACGCGGCATTGATGAAGATGCCGCTGACGGGAAACGGGCGGCGCGAAAGTTATGCTCATATCCCGATGCCGCGCATGACGAACACGTTCATGCTTGCGGGAGACACGCCGCCGGAAGAGATCATCCGCTCGGTCAAGAAAGGTCTTTACGCGGTGGCATTCGGCGGAGGCCAGGTGGATATCACCAGCGGTAAATTCGTCTTCTCAGCGAGCGAGGCCTATCTGATCGAAGACGGCAAGGTCACCCGGCCGGTCAAGGGCGCCACCCTGATCGGCAACGGCCCGGACGTTCTCACCCGCGTCTCCATGGTCGGCACGGACCTCAAGCTCGATGAGGGGATCGGAACCTGCGGCAAAGACGGCCAGTCGGTTCCGGTAGGCGTCGGCCTTCCGACGATTAAGATCGATGGGATTACGGTAGGCGGAACAGCGTCGCAATAATTAGAGTTCAAGACGTTCAACACGTTCAAAACGCTCAAGCCCCCACCTCTTTCCTCCCCCGCGTCGCGGGGGAGGATGAAGGAGGGGGTTGAACCACTTGAACGGCTAGAACCATTTGAACGAAGAGATCGAAGCTGATGGAGCGATTAGAACTCAGCCAGGAGCTGGCTCGCGACATTCTCGGCCGCGCGAGGGCGGAAGGCGCCAGCGCCGGGGATGTGGTCATGGCGGAAAGCGATTCGTTCTTCGTTTCGGTTCGCCTGGGAGAGGTCGAGAAGATCAGCCAGGCACAGGAAAAGAGATTGGGCTTGCGTCTCTTTTTCGGCAAGAGTTCCGCTTCGGCTTCCACGTCGGACATATCCAGAGCCTCGATTGAGCGGTTGATCGAGGCAGCTTGCGCGATGGCGCGCGCAACCGCCCGCGATGAATACAGCGGGTTGCCGGAGCGGGAGCATCTTGTGACGGCGGCGCCGGACTTGGATCTTTACGATTTCGAGGCCCGTTCCCTGTCCGTAGAGGAAAAAACGCGCCTGGCTCTGGAGGCCGAAAAGGCGGCATTGACCTTTGACCCCCGCATCACCAACTCCGAAGGCGCCGAGTTCTCGAACCAATTCGGGCGGGTCGTCTATGCGAATAGCCACGACTTTACGGGGGAGTATCAGGGTTCCTCGTTCAGCGTCTCGGTAGTTCCCGTCGCTGCGATAAACGGATCGATGCAGCGCGACTATTGGTATTCCTCGCAGCGAAAATTTTCCCGCCTCGCTTCGCCCGAAAGCGTCGGCCGCAAGGCCGCTGAACGCGCCGTGCGACGGTTGGGGGCTCGCAAGGTGAAAACCCGGGAAGTCCCTGTGATTTTTGAACCTGAGACGGCCGCCTCGCTGCTGCGGCAGTTGTCAACGGCGCTCTCAGGGTACTCGCTGTACAAGGGCGCTTCCTTTTTGATGGGAAAGCTCGGCGCGAAAATTGCCTCCGAGCAAGTCACCATCATCGACGACGGGGTGATCCCGGGCGCTCTGGGCTCGAGGCCGTTTGATGGCGAAGGGCTCGCCACGCGAAAAAAGGTGGTTGTCGAAAAAGGTGTGTTGCAAAGTTATCTGCTCGACACCTATAGCGGTAGAAAGTTGGCGCTCCCCTCCACCGGAAACGCTTCGCGCTCTGTCGGGGAGTCTCCCGGCGTGGCCCCGACCAATTTCTATCTGGCGCCGGGACCTTA
>JACPFH010000144.1:0-3264 GCA_016183075.1 Deltaproteobacteria bacterium
TGGGCGGCCGTCTACGACGGAATAACCCACATCCTGATGCCCGCCACGGCGTTGGGGGTGAACATGCTGGGCATCCTCATGCGCGTGACTCGCTCGGCGGTCCTGGAAGTCATGCAGGAAGAGTTCGTGGTGACGGCCAGGGCCAAAGGATTAGCCGAAAGGAAGGTACTGTGGCGGCATGTGGTCCGCAACGCCCTGATTCCGGTCATCACGGTGGTGGGTCTGGAGCTGGGAACGGTGCTCAGCGGCTCGATCATCGTGGAGACGGTTTTTGCCTGGCCGGGCGGCGGCAGCCTCCTCATCATCGGCCTCAATGCCCGCGACTTTCCGCTCGTCACCGGCCTCGTCATGACGTACACGGTGGCCTCCGTCGGCATCAATCTCATTATCGACGCGCTCTATGCGATCGTTGACCCTCGAATCCGTTACTAGCCTGCCCACGAACCTCTTGTGGCTGCGCGCCTGGATGCGCCCGAAGGTTTACGTGGGCGGCTTCATTGTCCTCACGCTCATCGTGGTGGGGATTTCCGGCCCGATCATGGCCCCGTATAACCCCAATCACCAGCGTCTCGAACGCATGCTTCAGGCGCCGCAAGGAATCGGGGGCGAGCATGTGCTCGGAACCGACAACCTGGGACGCGACATTCTGAGCCGCGTCATCTATGGGGCGCGGGTGTCTCTGCTCGTGGCCTTCGCGGTGGTTTTTATCTCGGGCTTCGTCGGCGTCGGCTTGGGCGCCATATCGGGCTATTTCGGGGGCAAGATGGATTTCACGATTCAGAAGCTCGTGGAGGTCGTGTGGGCATTCCCGCCGCTGCTCCTCGGCATCACGATCATGGCCTTCCTTGGCCAGGGACTGTTCAATTTGATTTTGGCGCTGGTCGCGCAGCGCTGGATCCCGTACTGCCGCGTGGTGCGCGGCCAGGCGCTGTCGCTCAAGACCCGCGAGTTCGTCCTTGCCGCCCAATGCCTGGGAGCGGGCAAAAGCCGGATCATCATCCGCCACCTGCTGCCCAATCTCATCCAGACCTCAATGGTCATCGGCACTTTTGCTATGGCCTCGGCCATCATCTCCGAGGCCAGCCTGAGTTTTCTCGGCGTCGGCGTGCCGCCGGAGATCCCTACCTGGGGCACGATGCTCGCTGACGCCCGCATCTACATCAGCACCGCGTGGTGGCTGGCGCTCTTCCCGGGGCTGTGCATTTTCATCACGGTTCTCGGCATCAACTTGCTCGGCGACGCGCTTCGGGATCTTCTCGATCCGCGCCTGAAGCGGGCCGGAACGGGTTTATGAGAGGACCGTCAGTCTCGGCGAAACGGCGAGTTATTTCGCCGCCGCTCCCTTCAAGCCCGCATTCCCTCGAAAGCTCCTCGGGGGCCGAGCCATCAGGCCGCGGCCGATGGGTTCGTGCCATGAGTCGTACCGTTGGTAATCGGACGTCCGCGGCCTTCCTCCTCGTCCCCCTCGGGCTTCGAAGTGAAAGTGTGCCGGCCGAGGGGTGAGCCTCAAGCCGTCAAGGGAAAGAGTTCAAAACGCTCAAGGTGTTTTAAACAGTTTGAACCATTGGAACGATTTGAACGACTTATACGACTGCAGTGGACCGGCGAATCAACTGGCTGCTCTTGGCCAATGCCATGCTGGGAAGCCTCCTCTCGGGGACAGCTTCCAGGATATTCATCATCTCATTGCCTACTGTGGCCAACAGCCTGGGAACAGATCTGACCGGGGTGTCGTGGGCTTTTCTCGCCTACCAGCTTTCGAATATCGGCCTCTCCCTCGTCTTCGGCAGGATCGGCGACATCTACGGAAGAGAAAGAATCTTCGGCATCGGCTTCGCCATTTTCGCCCTGAGCTCCCTTTTTTGTGGCTTATCCCAAAACGTATCCCAGCTTGTCGCTTCCCGTCTGCTCCAGGGAGTGAGCGGCGCCATGACCCAGTCGGTGGGCCGGGCTTTAGCTGCGGAGGCTATGCCGGAAGAACTCGGCGGGCGTGCGCAGAGCTATGTGACCACGGCTTTCCACACGGGATTCCTGCTCGGGCCGACCCTTGGCGGGCTGATCATCGACTACGTCGGCTGGCGCTGGACCTTTTTCTCTCTGGTGCCGTTTGGTGTTGCGGGGGCTATTCTGACGCTCTCGAACCTGAAGCAGCGGGAGACGCCGAGCTGTCACGGGCCGATTGATTATCTCGGGGCATTTCTTCTCTTCGCCATCGCGAGCACGCTGGTTATCCTCCTCGACCGGCGCTCCGTCGAGCTATGGGGCACAGGCATCCAGAGCTCCGTGGGCGTCATTTTCCTGGTTTCTCTCTTCGGCCTCTTTCTGCATGAGCGCAGGACGCCGAACCCGATGGTGAATTTCACGCTGTTCAAAATTCGCATGTTCATGTTGAGCAATGTCAGCCTGTTCATCATGGCGATCGGCTACACGATCACCAGCTTTCTTCTGCCCTTTTACCTCCAGGAAATCCTTCACCTGTCGCCTTCCTTCATCGGGTTCCTCTACGTGGTTCCACCTGTTCTAACCATATTGTTCGCCCCGGCAAGCGGCTACTTGACCGATCGGAGCGGGCCACGGCTGCCCGCGACTCTTGGCGTCGCCACGCTGAGCTTCTCGCTGCTGGTCGGCGCGTTTTTCAAAATCGACTCTCATTGGTTGCTGCCAACGCTCATGCTCGGTCTCAGCGGGCTCGCTAACGGCCTGTTCAACACTGCCAACTCCGCCGGCATCGTCGGCTCGGTCCCCAAGGAGCACATGGGGTTTGCCTCCGGCACACTCATCCTCATGTTCGGCCTGGGTAATGTCTCGGGCATAGCCCTGGGAAGCTTGCTCATGACGACGGCGATGGAGCTTCACGGCGGGATTCGGGACACGATCACCACAGCCGGCGACCCCTACGCATTTGTCGCCGCGCTTAACACCACCTTTCTGGTAGCCACGGCGCTGAGCGCCGTGGCGCTCGCTACCTCGATCACCCGAGGAGCAAAGCTCCCCAAGGCCGCAAAGCCGCTGTGAATGGCCGCCGACTGGAGGTTGTATGGCTATGCATCAGAGTCTGGATCGTAGGGGACAACTCGCTCTTGCTCATTTGCATCGTTACGCGCGACAACGCCTACTGCCGGCTCCGTGGTGCTTACATTTTTCGCCTGATGTGGGATGTCTGCCGCGATGTATAGAAACTCGCCAGGACCGCTCACCACCACTTCTCGCAACCCCGGACCATATCTGGTTTCTACGTGCCCCGAAAGCACGTAGATTGCCGTC
>JACPFH010000144.1:3276-9494 GCA_016183075.1 Deltaproteobacteria bacterium
AAGCACGTAGATTGCCGTCTCATATCCCTGATGGATGTGAGGGATCGCTGCACCTCCCGGTGGGATGACCACAAGCTGCATCGATAGACCACGCGCGCCGACGGTGGCTTCCGAGATGCCGACGAAGTAGGGAATTTTCTGCCGAGCGTCTATACCTACGCCGGTCCGAACAGGTACAACTCCGGGTGCGATTCGATCCGCCATGCGCAGCCTCCCGCAAAGGATTTGGAGTTCGGCGCCCAGGCTATGTCATCCCGGCGCGAACGGTCACAGGCCTTTGCGCTTTTTCAGCTCCTCGATCAACTGCGGCACGACTTTGAAGACATCGCCTACCACTCCCAAGTCGGCGACCTGAAAGATCGGCGCTTCGGGGTCCTTGTTGATCGCGATGATCGTCTTCGAGCCCTTCATCCCGGACAGGTGCTGGACGGCTCCCGAAATACCGCACGCGATATAGAGATCAGGCTTCACTGTCTTACCCGTCTGCCCCACCTGCAGAGAGTACGGCACCCAGCCCGCATCGACAATTGCCCGGGTTGCGGCCACGGCCCCGCCCAGGAGATCCGCGAGTTGGCGCAGTAGAGAAAAATTCTCGGCCGCCCGCAGGCCCCGCCCACCGGCGACGATCACACGGGCGCCCTCGAGGTCCGGCCCCTCCTTCTCCACCGTGACGCGATCGGTAACGCGCGCCTGACGGACGCTCGGATCCGAGGGCGCCTCGATAACCTCCACCGAAGCAGTCTGTGTTCGCGCTATGGCCTCGAAGGACTTGGGACGGACCAGCAAGATCTTTGTCCCGGGACCGACCAGCGTGGTGGTGTTCTGATAGCTTCCGCCCAGAGCCGGTATGGTGGCTTCGACCTTGCCGTCCTTGAGGACAAAATCGCCGACATCGGTGATAGCTCCCGAATCCAGCACGACGCTCAGGGCAGCCGCAAGGTCCCGACCCGCATAACTGGAAGCAAAGAGCATCAGCTCCGGGTGGTGTTTCTCGATCAATCCGGCGATGGTTTTGACCGCGGGAAGCGCCAGGTAGTCGTGAAAGACCGAATCGGGCGAGCGGTAGACTTTACTGGCGCCGTAGCTCCCGAGCGCCTTCACCGCGTCGTCCGGCGCCGGCCCGAGGAGAACCGCCTCAGCCGTGCCGACTTCGGCAGCCTTGGAGAGAAGCTCTAGCGTGGTGGGGGTGATCTTTTCTTCGACCACCTCAGCATAGACCCAAATCAAATCAGCCATTAAAACCCCTGGAATTCAAATTGCAAAACTCAAAATGCAAATTGCAAATTGAGAAAAACAAATTTTGAATTTTGCACTTTGCAATTTGCCTTTTGCATTGCGTCAAATCGCTTTCAACTCGATGAGAAAATCGGCAATCTGCTTGCCGCCATCGCCCGCATCGGTAACGATCTTGCCGGCCTGTCGCGCGGGAGGTCGCCCAATACTCAGCACTTTCTCTCGAGCCCCGGCGCTTCCCACCTCCTCCGGCTTAAGCCCCAGATCCCCTACCTTGCACTGTTTGATCTCTTTTTTCTTCGCCGCCATGATCCCCTTGAGTTGCGGATAACGCGGCTCATTGATGCCGCTGGCGACGGCAACCAGCGCCGGCAACTCGGCTTCGACGACGTCGTAGCCGCTTTCGCTTTGGCGCTTGATCGTGATTCTCTTGCCCTCGACGGTGATTTCCTTGGCGAAAGTGAGGGGCACGATGCCCAACAGGCACGCAAGTTGTCCAGGGACAATTCCCGAATAGCTGTCACTGCTCTCGGCCGCGCACAGAACCAGGTCGAAGGAATCCTTCCTGATCGCGGCCGCAAGGGCCTTCGCGGTCGCCAGTGTATCCGAGCCCGCAAGCGCGTCATCGAGGATGTGGACAGCGGAATTGGCGCCCATTGCCAGGGCGTTTCGGATCCCGGTTGTCACGTCGCCGATCCCCATGGTGACGACTTTGACTTCACCGCCGTGCTTCTCGACTATCCGCAACCCTTCTTCCAAAGCGCTGGCGGCAGCGGGGTCCAGTTCGTGGGCGACCCCCTTGCGCGCCATGCACTTGGTGTTGGGGTCGATCTCGATGGTTACAGAACCGGCGGGAATGACCTTAGCACAGACAACGATGTTCAAAACGTCACCTCCGTGGCACGCGACTCGCGATGCTTAGATGACGACAAAAGATCTCGGGTAATCGGAGCGCCTTCGCGCAGTGCTGCATGGAGCTCAGCGCCGGAGGAATGGTCCTTCGGAAGGGTAATCCTTCGCTACTTGAGCCACTCCGAAACGTTCCCTTCCAAAACCACGTCCAAAATCTCCTTGCAGTCTCGAATCGCCTTGTCCACGATCTCGGGGTCCTTGGCATGGGGCACGGCCCAATTGACGGCTGCATGGAGCGCTTGGACGACCTCTTTGAGGTGCTCGTCTAACTCGACGGTATGGGGCGCTTGGGGCATCAGACCTCTCCTGCTATCCATCATTCTATACGTAGAGCCGGCCCGCGTTGGGATCCGGCACCTGAAGGCCCATTTGCTCGATCAACGGATTCACCTCTTTGATGTATTCTGCTCGCGCCTGGGCGTTCGTGCGGCGCTTGATCCCCCAGTAACAGTACCGCTCAGAGCGCCTAGACTCCGAGCGGCCGAACATATCGAGCGCCCTGATGTACCACGAGCTGAGAGCCTTCTGAACCTTCTCCCGGCTCTCCCCGCCTTTGGCCGCAAGTTCGGCGGTTTTGTTGGTGCCATAGCTGATGTGACCCGCCTCCTCCTTAATGATATCGGGAAGCACGCGGTCCAGCGGGGCATAAGTGCAGTCGATAAACTCCTCGAGCTGGTAGCGCCCGATCCGATCGATCAGGAAGCCGAAAATCGCGAAGTCTTCCCAGGTCGCGATCGTACCCCGAAACGCTTCGACATAACGCTTCTGGTTGGGCTGGCTGAGCACGAACGAAGCGTCCACGCCGATCTCCCCCGCCAAACGAGCCATCTTGCGGTAGTGATCGATCTCCTCGGCCGCCGTGCGGGCAACAATCAGCTGATCGATCTTGGTCGGCGCGCTCGGCAGGATATGCTCGACATAGAGGTGGGGGCCACCGATTTCACAATCCGCTTGGATCGTGAGAATCCGACCCAAAAGATCCTTGTATTCCGGGTCCATTTTCTCGAAATCTTTAAGCTCCACCTTATCTCTGAACATCCAGATCCCTCCTCTTTGACACACTAATAACGCGAATACACACGTCTAACAAATCATCCCGGCAAAATCAATACTCTTGCGCCGCTGGATTTCGCTTTACTTAGTGTCATTTCTACACTAAACTACGCTTCGACGTCTCGACCAAGGAGTTTCCGTGCAACACGCCAACAACCTCGCCCTACTCACCGACCTTTACCAATTAACCATGGCCCAGAGCTACTTCGCAAGCCGCAAGTTTGAGGCGGCGACCTTCAGCCTCTTTATCCGCAATTACCCCCCCAACCGCGGCTATTTTGTCTCTGCGGGCCTGGAAGACGTCCTGCGCTTTCTCGCCGACTTTAGCTTCGACGCCGCTTCCCTGGATTACCTTCACTCCTGCGGGCTCTTCGCCGACGAGTTCCTCGACTTTCTCAAAGGACTTCGTTTTACCGGCGAGGTATGGGCTATTCCCGAGGGCCGCCTGCTCTTCAAAGACGAACCGATCCTGGAAATCACGGCCCCCATCGTCGAAGCCCAGATCGTGGAGACCTTCATCATCAATCAGATCAACCTGCAAACCCTGATCGCGAGCAAAGCCGCTCGGTGTGTCCACGCGGCCCAGGATCGCGCGGTGGTCGACTTCTCGCTCCGGCGCGCTCACGGGATCGATGCCGGTTTGAAGGTCGCGCGCTCCAGCTACCTGGCCGGGTTCGCGGCTACCAGCAACGTTTTGGCGGGTAAACGTTACGGCATCCCGATTGTCGGAACCATGGCCCATTCCTTCGTATCCAGCTTCGAGCGCGAGATCGACGCCTTCCGGAGCTTCGTCTCCAGCTTTCCCGATAACTCGATCCTGCTCATCGACACCTATGATACGTTGGCCGGGGCACGCAGCGCCGTGGAGGTGGCGCGGGAGATGGCCGCTCGCGGCGGGCGTCTGCGCGGGGTCCGCATCGATAGCGGCGACCTCGCGAGGTTGGCCCGCGAGGTGCGCGCGATCTTGGACGGGGCTGGCCTGCCCGACGTCAAAATCATCGGCAGCGGCGGCTTAGACGAATACGACCTCGCGGTGCTCTCGGAGGTCAAGGCTCCGTACGACAGCTACGGCGTGGGAACAAAGATGGGAGTCTCGGAGGATGCACCCTGGTTTGATATGGCGTACAAACTGGTCGAATACAACGGACGCCCTGTGCTCAAGCTCAGCACCGGAAAGGCGACCGTGCCGGGAAGAAAGCAGGTTTTCCGCTTTGTTGACGCAAGCGGCCGGCTCGAAAGAGACTTGATCGGGCTACGCGGCGAAGCCCTCTCCGGCGCCGAAGCGCTGCTGCAAAAGGTCATGGAGGGCGGCCGCCCCACCGGCGGGTATCCCTCGCTGAACGAGATCAGACGGCGGTTTACGGAAGAGTTTCGCCGGCTCGATGAAAGAATCAAGGCGATTCATAACCCGAGACTTTACCCGGCCGGATGGACCCCCGAACTCGCTGAGCTTAGAGACGCGGTCGAGCAGCAGGTCACACAAACCCAGTAACTCTCTTGACATCCCCGTTCGACCGCAGTAAGTGGAACACCTCGTGCCCGAGAAGCAAAACGCAGACGAGCGGGGCCCGCGGCGCCGGGGATTCCTGCTCAAAAGCCTCGATTGGGTGGAGCGCTGGGGCAACCGGCTCCCCCATCCGTTCACCCTCTTTTTTCTTTTTGCCGCAGGTATACTTCTTTTATCCTGGGTGGCTTCTTCCCTTGGACTTTCCGCCACCCACCCTGCAACGGGGAAAACCATAGCCGCGGTCAACCTCCTCAACCGGCAGGGGATTCAAAACGTTATTACAAAGGCGGTGAGCAACTTTACCGGTTTTGCCCCTTTAGGAACCGTGCTCGTAGCGATGATTGGAGTAGGAGTTGCGGAACGTAGCGGCCTCTTCGCGGCGGCACTGAAGGCGTTGGTAGCAGGAGTCCCCGGCTGGCTCCTGACCACCGCTCTGGTTTTTGCGGCAGTCAATGCCGACATCGTCGTGGATGCGGGGTATGTGATCCTCGTGCCGCTTGGGGCGGTTCTCTTCGCCGGCATCGGGCGCCATCCGTTGGCCGGCCTCGCCGCCGCTTTCGCCGGAGTCTCCGGCGGATTCAGCAGCAATATCTTTCTTACGCCGATAGACCCTCTCGTCGCTGGCCTAACGCAAGAGGCTGCCCGCCTCTACGACCCCGGCTATACCGTACCGATAACCGCCAACTACTATTTCATGATCGGATCCGTGTTCCTGCAGACCGTCATCGGCGTCTGGGTTACAGTCAGAATCGTGGAGCCCAGACTCGGCTCCTATTCAGGCGCGGCGCCGGAGTCCATGGAGCCGCTCCGCGCGGGGGAGAAACGGGGACTTCTGGCGGCCGGAATCACGGTTATCGCCGAGGTCGTTCTCCTGCTTCTCATGACCGTTCCACAGAACGGACTTCTGCGCGATGCCAAGGGTGGGCTGGAGCCATTTTTCCAGGGAATGGTCACGCTCATGGCTATCGGTTTTCTGCTGCCGGGACTAGCCTATGGGATCGTGACAGGCACACTGACAAACAACCGGGATGCGGGCAGGATGATCGAAGATACCATGGGCACGATGGGAAGCTACATCGCGCTGGCCTTTGCGGCGAGCCAATTCGTCGCCTACTTCGGTTGGTCTAACCTGGGCCTCATCCTGGCTATCGCCGGCGCCGCACTCTTGAAGGCAAGCGGCCTCACGGGGATTGCTCTCATCGTCATCTTCGTCCTTGTCTGCGCCCTGATCGATCTCTTCGTCGCCAGTATGTCGGCAAAGTGGGCGGTGATCGGACCCGTCTTTGTACCCATGCTGATGATCCTGGGCTATTCCCCGGAACTCACCCAAGCCGCCTACAGGGTTGGCGATTCCTTTACGAATATCATTACCCCGCTCATGCCCTATATGCCCCTGATCATCGCCTTCGCGCAAAAATACGAGCCCAAAATCGGCTTGGGCACCCTCCTGGCGATGATGCTTCCCTACTCCGTCGCCTTTGCCCTCGGATGGATTTTGCTCCTCGCCGCATGG
>JACPFH010000177.1 GCA_016183075.1 Deltaproteobacteria bacterium
GCAGCTCGAACCGGTGCTGAGGGCCGTTACCAGTAGGTCTCATATTCGACGTTGCCGTCCTTGAAACGGGTCTTTACCGTGAACCCATGACGCATCAGCAGAGGAACCAATCCAGACGCGGCGACGTCATACTGCCACCCGCCGCGCTTCGTCGGCGCTCCAATCATGAGCGGGTCGCCGCACAGGAACACGTGCGTCGTCGCCGGATCGCAAGAGAATCCGATCTCGTCGCGGGCGATGTCGGGGTCCGTCAGCCACTGCGCGACCCGAGTTTCGAGCGTGTCGCAGGAATCCATGCCGAGCGCCACGTGCCGGTAGTTCTTGCACAGTATCGACAGCGCCTCGTGCTCACAGGCGTAGAGCGATCGCCATCCCGGTGGGCCACAGACGACCTGGCACGAGTTGCCGGATCGCCGCTGCAGCAGCCACTCGTTGAGAATCGAGTTGTTGGCGGCTTCGCCGGTGGTTGTCGCGATTAATAGGATGTCACAGTCGGGCCGCACGCGCTCGAGCGTGTAGTGTCCGACGATCTTTGTGCCGCACCCGACCTCGTCGCCGTCGCGCAGCTGGAACAGTTTCGGCGTGAGCTGCTCACGTGCTCCCTCCGCGGCCTCGAGGAGGTTGAAGTAGAACTCGTAGTAGCCGACGGCACGAAGACCCTGATGACGCGGAGGTCGGCGGTGGCGCGAACAATCTCGACGGTGCCCGCGGCCATCACCTCACGCCTCTCCGATGAGTTCGTCGAGGCGATCACAGACCCGGTCGGCGAACCCGGCCAGGTCCGCCCGCGAATCCAAGCCTGTCGTGACGCCGATGGTCGCGCCGGCATGTCCAGCCCGGGCCATGCGCAGGTCCAGCACGGTATCCGACACATACGCGGAGAATTCAGGCGATATGCCCACGCTCGTACAGGCGGCGAGGAAACCTTCAGGATCGGGCTTGGGACATCGAACACAACCTCCGCCTACGACCGTTGTGACCCACGCGGCCATGCCGAGGCGTTCGAGAATCCTGGTCGCGTTTTCCTTCCGATCCGACGTGAAGACGGACACGGACACGCCGGCGGCACAAAGGTGCGCGACATACTCGCGCGCGCCTGGCAGCGAGTTAACGACGAAATCGTCGGCGGCCTGCTGTTGGCCGTCGACTTCACGAAACCAGCCAGCCATCGTGTCGGTGTCGATCGATACCCCGTAGTCGCTGAGGCAGTTGACGACTGTCCGCACGACAACCTCGCGCGGCTGATAACCCACCGGCCCTCCCGCACGGATACGGCGAGAGGAGGAGTTTATCCCCATGGCTTCGACTAATGCCTGTTCGATCTCGCGCGTCAGGGACAACCGGCGCCGGACGTATCCCGCCCTGAGCTCACATGTGTGCGCCCAGTAACTGTGAACGTCCATCAGCGTTCCATCCTTGTCGAAACACACGTGCGTCCAATGCGCCATCGCGATCACAAGGACGGACAGTAAATCGAGCTCTTTGGCACGTCGTAGTTCGAGGGCGTCACGGCGACCAGCGGCAGCGCTTCCGGGCGAGACTGATAACACCGGAGCGCATAGGCCATCTCCTGGCGCCTGGGGTCAGAGGGATCGACGTACCCGTCGAAGCCCGCCAGCAGAATGCGCGTAGCACTACCGGCTTCCGCGACGGCCATGACGTAGGCCGCCACCAGCGACACGGGAAGTGTGCACCCCGTGACCCCAACGGAAAAAGTGTCAGAGTCGATATCGATCCCATAGTCGAGGACATCCACCAGGGCCAAGTGAGGAATGACCTGATCAGGCACCGCAGCGAGTGGAGCGATCAGCGGCCGGTGCAGATTCCGGTATTTTTCCGCATCTAGGAGGAGCCGCGTGCGGTGGCAGGCGGCATAGGCAGTGACGTGTTCGACGGGAAACACCTGGTTTGCATTCAGACACACGACAACCGGCCGCGCGCGCTCGATAAACTGACAGATCGCCCCCACATGCTCGCGGGTGCCCGGCCCAGATCCAACGATGAGCAGCGGCTTCCCTTCAGACCACCCGGATGCGGACCAAGTGCCGGTCGCCGCTCCTCTCTGGCCACGCATCGCGTGCTGGAGGCGCTCCTGGCTGTACGAGCTGCTCGCACCGGAATGCCGCAGCACGTCAAGCGCCGCGATGATGTCATGCGCATCGTGCCGGGCAGGCCCGAGCATCTCTTGCACGTACGTGGGGTGAATGTCGTACATTCCCGACAGGTAGTACAGAAGATTTGGCCCCCATCCATAGCTCGAGCGCAGCGCCTGGAATTCCTCCATTACGAGCGGGAAGAGCGCCTCAGGACAATAGGCCGTTCCTCGCTGGTGATTCAGTTCGAGCATGAGATATTCGGTTTCGGCATTCCCGGCGCCCCGACCCATGCCCGCGATCGTTCCGTCCACCCACGTTGCGCCTGCGGCGACGGCCGCGAGGGCATTCTGCACGGCATATCCCTTGTTGTTGTGCGTGTGAATGCCGACGGAACCGTGCCACCGATCGAGAACGGCTTCGACGCGCGATCGGACAGTCTCCGGCAGGAGCGAGCCCACCGAGTCCGCGAGATACAGCACATCGACGCTTTGCCAGTCGCGAACAACCGCCGCGGCGGCGGCGAGCTCGCATTCCGACGCCAGCGACACCTGCATTAGGTTCAGTGCGACGGTGTAGCCGAGGTCGCGGACCTGACGCGCGAGATCACCGCACTTAGGGAGGTCGCTCCGGTGCACGGCGATGCGGACGAAGGAGACCGGGGACGCGTCTGCCGGCGCAAACAGCTGCGCCACCAGTTGTCTCCCCTCGCCGCCGATGAAGTCTTTCGCGTTGATCATCACCGCGACCTTGACCGTCGGAGGCAAATTAAGAGTCTCGAGATAGACATCCGATGAATAACCGAACGGACCCACAAACCTATTCTGCGGCGGCTGCCTGAAGCCGATCTCAATCGCCTCAATCCGTGCGGTGGTGAGGCTGGTGAAGTACGACGACACGACTTTGGGATTGAAGTTCCAGTCGTTGTAGTAACCACCGTCCCGGAACGTACAGTCGAGCAGCTTAGGGCTGGTCATCGTTCCACCATCAATGGGATCTCGCGACCTTCGCGATGACGGGCCCGCCGGCGACAGCCGAGGAGCTCCCCACATGCGATAGCGACGAGCTCGTTGGCCCGATCGGACAGCTCGGGTATCGGAAGCTGTCTTCGACACTGCTCGATTCTGGCCAGCACAGCGGGTTCGTCGACTCGCTGATGTATAGCGACGAAGCTATTGTGCTTTTCGTAAAGGGTGTCGCTCAGAAGGTCTTCTCTAATCTGACTAACGTTGGGGAGCGCCAAATCCTTCCTATCGCCCCAGTCGCAGTGGGATCATGCTTCTTTCCGACTCAGTTTTTGCGTCGGGCGCGACGTCTTTCATGATTTGACGCAAAGAGCGGTAGTCTCTGAAACTCGTGCGCTTTCTAAACTTCCAAGTCAGTAATGCCGCTACTCGACTGAGGAACACAGAAAATGGACTACGTTGGAATTCGGATGCCAAGGTCCATATCCAAATCGGTAACCAGCGAACTGGATAAAACAGGCAGAGCAGGTAAGGGTTTAACGCGAGATCGTGCCGATTAAAATATCCGCCTTTCTCGTACTTCTTAAAATCTCCAGCCGGGTCGCGAGACTGTGTCGAGCGACGGATTTGTGATCCGGCCCGGGCCCAGTGGACAGTCGCCTCGTATAGCAGCCTGAACCGCCACGTACGCACTGTCAAATATGGATATTCAGTGAAGTTGAGGAATTTCGTGTCGTCGGCGGCATTGATATCCGAAATCTGTAGCAGATACTCTTCTTCGTCTCTCAAGGTGGGTCCTATTAACCCTTTTGCCCGTGCGTACTCATAAACTGGCGTGCCCGGCAGTGCCTGAATGTAGTTAGTACTTAGGTATGCGTAGGGTGGATCCGGTAGGAACTCCGTTGACTGCTTGACCATCTCAATCGTGTCGGAAATCGTCTGTGGAGATTCTCCCGGCATGCCCAGCACTAGCTGATACACGGTAAACAGGTTGGCCTCGTGAGTACAGCGCGCAGCGTTGTAATTATGTGATAGGTCCAGGTTCTTCTCCATTACCTTGAGCATCTCGGTACTGCCTGTCTCGAAGCCGTAGTACAGCCCGACGCACCCGGCGTTCCGCATAGACTTCAACAGATCGAGATCGATCGTTCTCGCGCGGACGCCAGCGACCTGCCATAGCACATCCAGCGGCTCTATGAGCCGAATGAGCTCTTGAGTCGCCCTGCGGTCAGAACCAAAATTCTCGTCGCCGAACTGAACATACCCCACATTGTACCGGTCCATCAGGTACCGGATGCGCTCGATCACTTTGTCGGGAGGCAATTGGCGGAACCCCTTGTCCCACCGGTGACAGAAAGTGCAGCGCGCGACGCATCCTTTGGTAAATAGGACGGTCCCCATTTTCTTGCCTGCTCGATGGATTTCGCGCGTACGAGGATCTTGGGCGAAATCTCTACGCGTTAACGGATCTGTGATGAAATTATCGATTTTCGAATATTCCTCCAAGATCGTCCAGTCTGGATCGAGGAGCTCGGCAGCCGGGATTGTCGGCTCGTACCCAGTAAACGTCATCTCACCGTCGGGATTGAGATACGTGATACCTCTAATTTGTCGCAGGCCCTCATCGTCGAAGTTCTCTTTACGCTCTTCAAGATGGTGAATGAGGTTGACGATGATCCGTTCCCCTTCACCGATGACGCAGATATCGACTCCACAGAAGCGATGCAGAAGGTCGGCGCTAGCGGCGAGGTTGCCTCCCAGTACGATGGTTGTGTGCGGCAAAACCTTACGAAGAGCTGTGCACAACTGCTTGACGTACGCATACGCGGTGGACACGACGGCGCTCACGCCGATGACCTGCGGCGCTTCTCTCTGAAAGCGCTCGATAACCTCAGCAAAGGACGGCCTGAAGCCGTCGATGTCGAAAAAGATCGGATCGTATCCGGCACCACGTAATGCTTGGATAATAGCCATCGATCCAAAAGGAGGATAGTCGGTGGGGGCCGGCCGAAGCGGGGTGGTGCATACGATAATCTTCATAACTGGGTTCCTATCCGTAGGGGAATGCGCTTTTCATTCACCGGCCTCGGGGGCCCATGCGCAGATAGCCGCCACGCGTTTGTTGGCCCCTCAGGCTGTGTGGAGAATTTGAACCCAGCAGGTCCGGAGGATGGGGCGCTGAAACACGACCAAGAACGTCAACATACCCAGGATGAAGAGTCCCTCGCGCACCGCGACACTTGCCGCTAACGCCATTATTGTTGGACCAACCACAGGCGTCGGCACGAGTTCGTCAATACCGACAATGAGCGCGATCCACAGACATCCCGTCAGAATGAGGCCGCCTAGCTCTCGACGTTGGTCCTGTGCGGAACTGGAAATCGTTCGATACGCCGTCAGAGCCATCGTCACTGCCTCGAGCAGCCTCGTCACAACGACCGCCCAGGCTACGGCTGTCAAAGACGGCTGATTCGACAGAACCATTCCGATCAACCCACCCAATAAAGCGGTCGCTGTCGTGGTGATCGCAATTAGTGCCCATACGCGACCACATACCAGCAGGATTTGCGTTGCCAGAAAATCAATTTGCCAGAAGACGACCGTCAGAATAGAAACCTGTATCGCGCCCAGGCCCGGTGTGAAACCCGGCAATAGGATCCTGACGACGAACTCTGTTGAAAAATAGGCGCCTGATACGATTACAGGCACCATTACGTACATCGATAGGCGCATATAGCGGTTCGCTTGAGGAAGCAAAGCCTGGGGGCCATTGCGCCCGTACGATTCAAGGAAGTTCGGGTAGGCGACATGAGCAACAATCTTTGGCAGATTCGAAATCGACGTAGCGAGTTGCGGACCGAAGTAGTAGAGGCCGAGGGATGTTGTTCCCATGAAGGCCGAAACCATCAGCGCGTCAAGGCGCTCCATCAGCGTGCTCATGAAGCCGAAGAGGGCTAGCGGCATCCCAATCGGAAGAAGTTGAGCGATCTTCCTAGGGCTGAAATACCAGTGAAGCGGCAACCGCGCCCGCATCGATATCCAGTACAGGCCGATACTTAACAACCCATTCGCGATAAGGCCAATGAAAACCCCGTACAGGCCGCCGACTAGAATATAAAGCGGCATCAAGAAATTGATCACGTAGAGGGCTGTACTGGTCCATGCAAAAGTTCGGAAGGCCTTCATGTTGGGCAGTATGAGCCTGTAGAACCATAGGACCCTCGCGATCACGAGCAACAGAGGAATGAGCGCCATCCCAATCCGCAAATCAGCGGTGTTGTGCCGAGTAACGTACCAGTACGGCAGGTACGCGACACCAACGATGACACCTTCGACGACTAGATAGGTGAGAGTGAGTGATCGCAGCTCTTCCTCGTCGCGAAGGCGTCCCTGTCCTCTTAATATCGGCATCTGTCGTTCGGCGGATGCTGCGACACCCAGCGAGAATGAGTTCAGCTGATCGCGGATGATCTCGATATAATTCCAGACACCGACCAATGTTGGGCCAAGAAGTCGTCGGTTAATGATCTGGAGCACGAAGCCGAGAATGACCACGCTTATTCGGCCAGACATTAACGCCAGCAGATCTTCCTTTAGCGTTGCCGTAGAGGATTTCACCTCAGTTGGACCGGTCGGCGTGGTAACCACACTCATGTCGTCATCCAGAAACGGGGCTTGGCGAGCCAACAGATAGTACGTGGGTGAAAACATTCGGTGTAAACCAGTCTCACACCTTCACACCTCGAGCCCGAAGCTGGACGAGGGCCGCGTTCACCGCATCGTGTTGCGCCCGTGCGTTAGCTATTAAATCTGGCAAGGCGCGGCGGCGGTTCGCACGAAGCTGCAGCGCGATCGGATCGTTGTCGATATAGATCCGAATCGATCGAAGAAGCGACGCCCGATCCTCAGCCAGTAACGCAACCTTGTGCTCCCGCACGCTTTCGGGCTGAAGAGTCGCCGTCATCGGAGTGAGGAGCGTCGGACGTTTGGTTGTATCGTACACAATGAGGTCGCAGCCTCTATAGAGGGCTTCGATAGCAGTCGTCGAGTGATGCGTCACGACGATGGCTGCTGCCTCCGCAAGGACAGCGAACGGGAGGTCCCGAGTCACTCGGACGTGACGCTCGCCCGAGCAAATCCGAAGAAACGGTATTGGATCGTGCTGACCGGGATGCAGCTTCACGACCAGCCGCGTCTTTGGAAGGTGGCGCGTTGTCGCCACGATGTCACGTGTTGCATCCAGCGCTTCGAACATCGTTTCTTCGGTGATCGCCCGCATTACTCCGCGCTCGCCGGCAGTAGCCGTGTATAGGATCACCACCGATCCGTTGATGCGCAGCAACCGTCGCGCACACAAAACCTCCGCCCGACGCGGGCGCATACCGATCCACGAATCTAGAGTCCCGATGACCGTCAGAGATTGGCGGGGCGCTTGCGCGATGTCTGCGAACGCGCGTGCTGCCTCTGTCGACGTGCAGAACCGGCTCTGGGGGCCCTCAACCCACGAGTTCGATCGCATCGGCTGCCAGGCTTCATGGTTCAGAGGATTAAGATCATGCGGCGTCTCGAAGCAAGGTACCCCTCGCTGATGAAAGGCCCAGATCGTTGCCCGGTGCCACAGCGTGCCCGTATAGGTCGTCAAATACGCTGCCGGACGGTACGCTTCCGCAAATTCGAAAAGCCACCTGGCATTGTTAGTCACCGCTGGGAGATGGTAGTGAATGATCGCATGCGTTAGCCGGGTCGCATACTCACCAACCGCGGGGAACCCGTCGTCGTCGCCAACCGGAGGATTAATACAGATCCGTGAGAAGGCCACCGCCTGAGAACTCTTTCGATCACTGGGGTAACGCCCCGAAAAGAGGTCATCAAGGCGCACGCATGTGAAACCGCGACGTTCCAATTCGTTAAGAAGAACGCCTTTCCCCTGCTCGCCGTCAATTACTACAATCCGGCCCGGCCTTCTCGGGATGAGCTGCTGGTGCAGAGCTGATTTGACGCGACGGCGCAGAATATAAAGCGGTCCCGGCGCGACCATGCGATACATATAAAAAGCGCGTTCCCTCCATCGCCACGCGCGGTTGCAGGGAGTACTTGCTGATTCCGAGTCAACGGTGCAAAGTTCAAGGGGGATACCTGTCTTCTTCGCGAGCTCGGAGGCGAGCTGCGTGGTTGATACGCTCAACCCCATTCGCTGGAGCGACCACGCGGCGCCAGGTGCAATGACTGGAACCGACGCCTCAGCAGAATTGCTCGCAGCTGCCACAGCCACATACATCGCCTGGGGTTGCCAGCGCTCAACAGCCGACCGCATCGCGAAGCTTTCAAACAGCGCACTGGTCAAAACCAGCTCGAGGTCATAGTCGAGATTGCGAACGAGGTCTAGGCCTTCAAGAGTAGTGGCCGTCCCGCTTGCTGCGACTGCGCCCTTGATCATGGCCGCCCAGCGATACGTCGCGTCAAACACCCGCTGATGCCCCCACCTGTCGACGTACGCACTCGGATGAGTGCTCGCCACACCGAGTGTCTCGAACTCGGCGAGTGCACCCGTCCACAGCGCGAGACCATGCGGTACTCGTCCCCGGCGGCGCTCCCGATCGATGTAGGGCCGAAGCGCTCGAACATCGGCGGCCGTCGCACCGATGAACAATACAGTGTCTGTCACTCTTGCGGGGACCTCATGCGATCAGTCGCTGGCGTCCTCTCAACTTCAGGCCATGCACGACCTTCGAGGTTACCAGCGCAACGGACCTACCCAGCCGGCTTGGCTTGCCCGCCAGCGCCATGGCTTCCCCCAAGCGCCGGCGCGCCAGGGTGATGTTGCCCGATTCAAATAGCTCACGGCCCGCCCACATCAGCGCCACCGCACATTGCGCACGCCGCAGGTCTTCCCCAACACCGCCATCGCTCGACCCGTTCGCGAAGCAACGGCGATATACGGCGAGCGTTTCCGCATAGTGGCGCCGAAAGTCTCTGCTCGCGTTCGAACTGTGAACCCGATAGGACGCGAGCAACGCTGGAACGAAGTCGATCTGGTACTCTCTCGCGACACGAAGAAAGAGGTCGTATTCTTCGACGATTGTGAGTTCGGGATCGAAACCTCCGCACCTTCGGAGCGTTTCGGTTCTAAGCATGACTGTCGGCATCGGAATGAAATTGGCACGAATGAGTTCGCGCAGGGGGCGGCCGCGGGCGGGCTCGTACTTGGAGAAGTAGTCACTAAAGGCCCGGCCCTGGGCGTTCATGTAGTAGCAATTTGAGTACACCAAGCCAACTTCCGGATTCGCAAACAGCGGAATCTGGCGTTCCAACTTGTCTTGACGCCAAGTGTCGTCCACATCCAGAAATGCAATGTACTCGCCGCGTGCCTGTTCGATCGCTTCGTTCCGGGCAGCTCCGAGCGGCAGCGGCACCTCGCTGCAGAAGTACCGCACGCGAGGACCCTGAGCTTTCGCAATCACGTCGCTTCCGTCCGTGGATAAGTTGTCCCAGAAGATGATTTCCCAATCTGTAAACGTCTGAGCCCGCACGCTCTCGATGGCCTCCCAAAGGTAGGGTGCGCCGTTACGGCAGTTGATGAGCACGCTCACCAGAGGCCAGCTGGCGCGCCCCGTCATAGCCGGACCCGTCGGAAAGCTGAAACCCTGCGCGGGAAGGAGGAAAGGACGGTTGCGCGATACGGTACTCGCGCCAGCGTGCCCGACGAGTTCCGCTCTATCCCGACTGGTCTTGCAATGGTGCCAACCGGATGATGGGTCGCTCTTCTGGCCACCAACCCAGCGTCGCCTGAGTACCCCTCTGCCGCGACTAGTGTCCTTTGTTCGTCACAGACCAGCTTCCGCAACACAAAAGATAAAGCGAAGAAAAAGCCGAAGAAGATGTCGAATACTGGATCGCTTTCGGACATGTATAGTAACGAACCGCCCAAAAAGGCGCACGAGAGAGCATTGGAGAACCCAAGGAGTTGTGGATCGCGAAGTGCTACAGCTACGCGCCTTGCCACATGAAGATTCCTCAATGTGACCAGATACAGCGCCAGTAATGCAACCAGTCCTATCACGCCCGTGTCAACGATCCAACTGACGTACGCGTTGTGCAACGATCCATACAAATGGGCCATACCGGCCGGGAGCTGCGAGCCAACGATCTCTTTCGACGATCCTAAGCCGTGTCCCACGAGCCATTTCTGCTTGAAGACCTCGAAGGCAACAAGCCACCGCGGTACGCGAAGGTCATAAACAGTCGCATAATAAAAACGCGAATCTGATAATCTGGCGCTTCCTCTCGCAAGCTCGACAATTCCGAGGTACTGCGCAGCCCACGCGATGCTCGCAAGCACCGGCAGAACCCCGAACACAACCCTGGCCCGTTTTAAATTGAACAGCAGGAACAGCGACAAGCTCCCCGCGAAGGCAATGAAGGCAATCCGCGTGAATGACAAGATCATCGCGAACAGCGTGATACTCGCAGCGGCAAAAAGCAGGCCGAATTCGGTCCCGGTTGCACCGGGCACAAGCAGCATCGTGATGACACCTATTATCATTAACCGTTCGCCCATTTCCGATTCCGGCTGTATTTCCGGATTCAGCTGGATAACGCCCGCATACTGCAGAAATCCGCCAATCGCAAGCACGACCCCGATAAACACGAAGCAGTAGAAGAGCTGCTTCAGTTTGATCCTCGTATCGGTCAGCCAGAAGATGAGCAGAGAGAACAAGAATGCGTTAAGCACAATCGCGTACGTTGCCCTATTGACGTGCCCTAACTCCGACATCACACGAAAGTTGAAGAAATTCTCAAAATCAAAGATGATGGCGATACTCGATACAAAAATTGAAAATGCGAATAGGAATGCGGTCCAGCGAAAGCTCGGAGGCGTGACCACATACGCGCGCGCCCGCTCGGTGCGAAATGTAAACTTCTCCATGAGCACCGCAGTCAACGAAATCCAGAGCGGAAATCCAAGAAGGAGCTGCTGAAAAGTGTCGTATTCCGATACGAGACCTACTGGAACCAAATGGCGCAGACACAAGAAAAGCAGCAGACCGTAGAATGGTTGCCTCACAATGAGCACGACACCGCCGAAAAGGAGTACGGCGCCGCCGAGCAACAACATCACTCGATCTCTCCTAAGGACTGTGTCGGCTTGATAGGTTCTGGCACGAGAGTTGGGATTGTGGGATTGTTATCGATTGCGTGGGACGGTGGATACTATCTTGGCGCCTGCAACACGGAGCGAATTACCGGCTCAATGATATCGCCTTCGAGGTGTTCTCGTACCGCATCACGCTCCACGGCCTCGGCCAGCACCTGAAGCGCGAGCCGGTACACGGAAATCGTCTCATCGACGTCGTGAGGGCCATGGCTGTAACACACAAACATCCCGGGCCGCGTGAGGATCCCTCGTTTCACGATTTCCTGCTGAAAGAGAGTCTCAAGAAGCGGGGATGCGTGGCCGTCCCCGTCATTGAAAACGACTTTCGGCCAACACGGGTACCCAATACATTTCGTCAACCGTTTCAGGCCCAGCTCGGCGACGATGCGATTGTAACCATCGATCAGCCGCGCACCCATTCGCCAGATATGGTCAAGGACTCGTTTCTCACGGATCTCACAGATCGTTGCGAGACTCGCCGCCAGAGACACGGCCTCCCCTGCGAAGGTAAAGGAGTAGAAAGCGTCGTTGAGCACACGCATCAACTCCCCCTTTCCCACGAGAGCCGAAATGGGCATGCCATTTCCCATCGCTTTTCCAAATGCCGCCAAGTCGGGCACAACGCCAAATAACGCCTGAGCTCCTCCTACCGAGAATCGGAACCCCGTTATGACTTCGTCGAACACCAAAATGGCTCCGTTGCGATGGGTGAGGTCTTTAACATCCTCGAGGAACCCAGGCCGGGGCGGGAAAAAGTTAACGGGCTCCAGCACAACGGCGGCAATTTGACCGGAATGCTGGCGAAAAAGGGTGTAGAGCGAATCGATGTTGTTGTACTCGAAATGCGCCGTCAATAAGGTAACGGCCGCCGGAACCCCCAGGCCGCGCGAAGTGGACCCGATGTACCAATCCTGCCATCCGTGATAGCCGCAGCACGCAATCTTGTCCCTTTTGGTGCACGCTCGAGCAATCCGAACCGCGCCCGCCGTCGCATCCGACCCGTTCTTGCCAAACCGCACCATCTCTGCGCATGGGACGATCGCGGCCAGTTGCTCAGCAAGTTCCACTTCGAGAGGATGCATCAGCGTGAACGTGATTCCGTCTCTCAACTGCGCCGCGATCGCCTCGTTAACCCGAGGATACGCATGTCCCAAGATGATTGGACCCAGCGCCATCCCGTAATCTATGAATTCGTTGCCATCCGGGTCCCAGACGCGTCCACCCAAACCACGCTGAATGTATTTTGGTGCAACGCCGCTCACATACTGCCCCGGACCCTTGCTGAACGTCTGCGTCCCCGCAGGGATCACTCGGAGGGCACGATCCCACAGACGTTCTGAACGATCTTTCATGAGCGGTAACGCATTCCCAATCATGCACCCTCTCAAAAGCCGGCCTTCGTATCCTTCTCGTATGCAGCCTGCCAGCCGGCATTACGAACGATGCCTTCGTTCAAGCGCTTGACATTGGGGTTGTCGTCGAGGTATGCCGTGATGTCGTCTATCGTAAAAGCGGGATTCGATGGGTAGAGCGCGCGGAACACCGCCTCAACCAACTCGAAGTCTTGTTGATAGTCTACGGTCAAGCGGTACTCCGACAAATCCCGTTCGCAGTCGACTCGGTGGACCCGAAACCTAGTCGGATTCTTCCAGAGATAAAACGTCACATGCTCCCGATCCGATGGCTTGACTGCCTGACGCCATGCGCTCCTCAGGGCCTCAAAACTGAACACTTCGACATCCATTCCGTCGGGCCAAGTTGACGGCAATGGCGCCGTATTCGACACATAATCAAAGCCGCCCTTATTGAACTCGGCCACGACATGGTCGATAACAGCAGGATCGATGAGGGGACAGTCTGACGTCAGCCTCACCACGGCTTCGGCGCAGAATTCGGTGGCGGCCGCGTAGTATCTATCGAGCACGTCATTTTCACTGCCACGAAAACAGCTCACACCCAAGTCATCGCATAACCTGGCGATCGCGTTATCGGCAGTCGCATCGGTAGTGGCGACAATGACCTGGTCCAGCCCACGCGCGAACGCTGACCGTTCGAGCATCAGACCTAGCAGCGGCTTTCCGTCGATTCGCCGCAGGACTTTGCCAGGCAGCCGGCTCGATCCGATCCGCGCCTGGATGATGGCGCACACCGCCGGCTTCATTGGACTGGTTGCCGTTGCCGCGTTTTCTGTGCGTACACCGTAATCACGCTTCCAAAGAACGGCGGCGACTCACGACCGGTGAGATAGTTGGCCACGAATGCGAGAGAGTCGGCTACTACGTTCTCGTACGGCGTGCCCAGGTATGGATAGAACACGTGCTTAACCACAAACCCGTTCCCCTCGCAGTAGCGTCTGAGGGTTCGGTATGAAAAGTAGTAGATGTGCTCCTGAGGATAGACCAACTTGAAGCGCGTTTTGAACAACCGACCGCATGGCCCAGCGATGTTCGGTACAGTGCTCAGAATGAGCCATCCTCCAAACTTGAGGATAGAATGGGCCACTTGGAGATCCCGTTGGGGGTCTTGAAGGTGCTCGAACACTCCGCGGAAATGCACGACATCAACAGACTCTCCCTCAAACGGCACTTCGTGCAACTGACCGCGGTGCACGTCTAAGCCGAACTTCTCGCGCGCGTATTCAGCCGCCTTCGCGGCGAACTCCACACCCTGCTTCTCAAAGGTACTCGGCAAACAGGATAGGAAACGTCCATAAGCGCATCCAACGTCGAGAAAACGACCAGCAGTGCCGACGATCTTTAGCATCTGCCGAATCTCAATTTCATACATCCGGGCACGCTGCGGATCGCCATCGTACTGCGCATCCTCAAAATACGTTTGACTGTAGTATGCGTCGAGTTGATGCGAATTCAGGCGAGGGTTAGCGTAAACCAGGCCGCAATTTCGACACTGAACGATGTTCATCCCGTGCTTTTTACCCCAGGCGCGCGTTGAGTCGCGGCCACAGAGATTGCACGAGACATACTCACTAGGTTCCCATTTCATGCTTCAGAGCGTTGATTCGTACACGGAGAGCCTCAAGTTTGTCACTCTGAGCGGTTGACAAGTGCCGCACAAAGTCACCCATTCCATCAGCGATCCCGTAAATTGCTTCCGGGTCATAGACGTTGTCAACGACGATTTCGCCCCCGTGAGCAAGCAGGCCGCCTGAGACAATGTTGATGCCGTCGATTTGTCTCCGACCCACGGTACATCGCAGGATCCGCTCGGCCTCCAACAACATCGCGACATAACCCTCAAAACCAGGACGGATGTCCACACGGAGGATGGCCAAGCCACGTCTTTCAGCGCAGCGGATCGCCTCCGGGAAAAGACACCCCTTACCGCCATCTATGAGAAGCGCACCTGGCGCCAAGCTCTTGACCATACTGGCTGTAATTACTGGAGTTCCTTCGGTCGTCGCGATCAAGGCATCAGCGTCCCGAACTGCTTCTTCGTTATTCGTGGTTCCCACAATCTCCGCGATGGTTTCCTTGGGTTTAATCCAATTCAACGCACGCACAATAGTCTCGAGGATCTCATCGGTGCGACGCGTGATGACGACGTGAGCACCCCGCTCAACCAGTTTCAGTGCGAGTTTGGAACCGATGTTTCCTGCGCCGATTATCGCAACTTTTTTCCCGCCTATCCCGCGCGGTCCGTTCCCCAGCAGTTGAACAAGAAGGCCCTCGATCGAGTCAACCGTGATGTCATTGCCCTTGTAGGTCAATATCGTCGAAGTATGAACGACCTCACGGATGACGCGCTCGACATTGCCGACGTCGTCTTCTCCGTACATCGCGGGAGTGATCTTCTTTTCCGTATCGACTAGAACGTAATCCACTATCCCGTCAACGAGACGGCCAATCCGCGCCGCATCGCGAACTTGATAGACGATCACACTACCGGCGACGAGACGAGCCGTGTTCCGTATTGGCGTCACATACCAACCGGATTTCTCGACCTTCCTCGTATTTCCTATACAAAAACCGGTTAACTTGGCTTCGCGTTTGGCGAGCCTCGTTACTTCGGCAAGGACGGTCTCGATATCCGCATCGCAAGCCATGACTTAGATGGCATCCCACGTAATCGGGTGGTCAGCCTCGATGTTCGTTCTGGCAGTGCGGCCCATAATCACGTCCAAGTATCGCGGCTGTAACCCTACACCTGGACCTTTGATTGTTATCATGTCACGCGTAATAGTCTCGCCAGCAATTATGTTCACTCGAGCATAAAGACCTCGACGCTGCGCGTTGATCGTCTCGTACTCACATGCCTCGATCTTCTTGACGCCATCGCCAAGCACACGATCGATCACACTCGCACACCGAACCAGCTCGCGCATCTCCGCCGGCTCCGATGAGAGAACGTGATCAGGTCCCTCCATCGTCCGGCTCAACGTAAAATGCCGTTCGATGGCGTTTGCGCCAACAGCAAGCGCGAGCTGGGAGACCATCGTCCCGAGCGTATGGTCGGAGAGACCTACAGGCACGTGAAATGCGCTCTTAAGTGTCTGTATCGCTCTAAGATTCATGTCCTGGGGTGCCGCTGGATAGGACGAGACGCAGTGAAGCAGAATCACATTAGGATTACCTTCGCTTCTGATCGCCTCCAGCGCTTCCTCAATCTGGCCCAGTGTTGACATTCCGGTAGAGACAATCATGGGCTTTTTTGTCGACGCTACGTATTTAAGCAGTGGGAGGTTCACCAAATCGAAGGACGCGATCTTATAGAAGGCAACGCCCAAAGATTCCAGAAAGTCCACACTCTCAACGTCAAATGGTGTGGAGAAGATTTCGATTCCCCGATCCTTGGCGAACCCGAAGAGCTGCTTATGATCGTCGTAGCTCATCGCCAGCCGACCGAACATTTCTAAGAGCGTCTCCTGCTCTCCCAGGGTCGTCTCAGCGTAGCGGACTTTCTTGATTTTCCCAGAGACGCGGCTTGAGCTCTTGTACGTCTGAAACTTGATCGCATCGCAACCACAGCTCGCGGCCTCATCGATCAGTCTGATTGCCAGCTCTAAACTTCCGTTGTGGTTCAGACCCGCCTCGGCAATGATATAGGCGCGAAAGCCGTCACCCACCGCCCTTCCATTGAGAAGTGCCACAGTTCTGTTTAACGTCGCAACACGCTCCTTACGCTTAACCTGCGAAAACTCTGAATATTGGTCGGTGAGAAGGTCGACCAGATCGAAAGCTTTTAGAAACAGGATTTGACTGTCAGCGTAATTGAACTCGCCGGTTGTACCGATGGAATAGATTTGCCTGAATTCGCCTAAAGAGCTCTGTGCCTGTGCGAGTTCGTGCTGATAGTCCTTGTGCAGCAGCGGATACACGGCCGGCTGTCGGTGTACCGTTCCGTCTACGAACTCATCTGTGCGGAGAAGGTTAGTTCCGGACACCTGCTCCAAAATGATTCGGACGAGCGCCTCATCAGTCATCCGGTCGATGTCATCTCCGTGAGAATACGGAATTTCGGCGGTAATGCACGTTCTGCCCGGCACAGCACATTCGGCCGAGAATTTCTTCTGCTCACTGATGCGGCTAAACAACGTCTCGGGCGAATCGAAGTAGAGCCAATCGACCCCCTGGGGAAGAACATATTCCTTGTCTGCGGCGAGATAGACAGACGTCACTCCGCGAAAGGTGAGCGTACACGGTATCGACAAGAGACGGCAGAGAACATTGATGGGTATTGTGGAGACGATCACGTCGTCGTCGTTCACGTCGATCGTGGTTCCTCCATCCAACAACAGCCTCCTAATTACCGTGCCACTCCGGTCGAAGCCGCGCAGTCCGCGCTTCAGCTGCACACTGCCGCCGAGCTTGCAAATCCGGTCGTGGATACGATCATAAATGCAACCGGTGCCGTACCGGCCTACTGCGTTCCACTGACCGTTGTAAAAGGGCGTGTTTCGTTGGCGCAGCTCGATACGTTTGGGTGCCCAAGCAGCTGTCATTTGGTCGGTTCGTAAACCCCACACCTTCTGGGGATAATGTTCAAAGAACAACTGCTGAAGTGTTGGGCCGACCAGTGCGGTTACATATTCTCTGTACGTCGTCGCCCTTGCCTTGTCCTCGGGGTTGAGGTGCTCTAACTCGTCGAGTATTGGTCTCCTCAGGTCGGGCGGATACTGGGCGATGGACTCGTAGGACAGGGGATAATCGAAATATTCATCGTACTGAGTCCCTTTGACATTCTTGCACCACAAATCCCTCTTGATGAACAGATCATTGAATTCCTTCTCCCAAAATTCGGCCAGCTGACGATCCGGTGTGTGATAGATATGTGGCCCGACATCCAGGAGGAAGTCCTTCCATCGCCACGTTCTCGCCATCCCACCATAAAACGGCTCCTTCTCGAAGATGTGCACTTCCCAACCTCGCTCTAATAGTCTCCATCCTGTCACGAGGCCACTGACCCCAGCTCCAAGTATTAGCGCCCTGCGATTCACGATCTCGTAATCCTCGATTAGTAGTACGTTGTCAGATTCAATCGTTCGTACTAATCGATCCAATATTTCGTACTTGTACTTTTTGCCCAAAGCTCCTACGCTGATGACTCGTGATCGATGCCTCGGTACCGACGGCGCGTGCGGTAC
>JACPFH010000178.1 GCA_016183075.1 Deltaproteobacteria bacterium
AACGGACCCATTGGTACGGTTCGGCTGGCCTTCCTGAAAGAGTACACGCGCTTCGAGGATCTATCGGAGCGGGAAGAGTTCCAATACGAACAAGCCGAGGAGATCTAGGAGGCTGCCGAAAAAGTGATTTTCATGCTTCGAGAGCCTCAGCATGAACGGAAAATCGTCAATGATTCCAAGGGGGCCTCCGCTCGCCCTGAGCCTGTCGAAGGGTGAACGGAGAGTTTTTCCGCAGCCTGCTAACGTAACGAGGACTGAGGACTGAGCCTCATACCTCAGTCCTCATCGCTAGAATCCTTCGGACCTTTGCTGCCACGTCTTCCGCCCGCATCAGGTCGCTGATCATCGCGGCTGCTGCGGCGCCCGCCCTCCAGACCTGAGCGACGTTTGCCTCGCTGATGCCGCCGATGGCAACGACGGGAATACTCACCGCGCGGCAAACTGCCCGCAACATATCAACACCGCGGGGCGCATAGCCGGTCTCCTTGGTCGCAGTGCCAAATATAGGCCCGAACCCGATGTAGTCGGCTCCGCCCTGCTCCGCTTCTATTGCCTGCTCGAGTTCATGGGTTGAGATCCCGATGAGCTTTTCCTTTCCCACGAGCTTTCGGGCCACGCTCAAAGGGAGGTCTTCCTGTCCCAGGTGGACGCCGTCGGCGTTAGCGGCAAGCGCGACATCCACGCGGTCGTTGACGATGAATTGACCGCCGGCCGCTCGGGTTAGAATGTGCCCCTTGGTAGCGACTTCGACGAACTCTTTCGCGGAAAGCTCTTTAGCCCGCAATTGGATTACGCCGGCCCCACCTGCAAGCAGAGCTTCTAGAACCGATTCCCAGGGGCGCTCTTGGATCTCGGCCGGGTCGAGAATCGCATAGAGCCGGGAGGTGAAGAGGGCGCGCCCGGTCGGGTTAACCATTTTTCTTGTACTGGATGTTTAGCTGGGCGATTTTTTTTCGCAGCGTGTTGCGGTTGATGCCAAGGATCTGGGCCGCGCGGATCTGATTGCCCCGGGTTTTCTTCAGGGTAAGCTCGATCAGCGGCCGCTCGACTCTTTCCACGACCAGAGCATAGAGGTTGTCCACGTCCACGCTCTGCGTCCGTTGGAAATAATCTTCGAGCTTGTAACGCAAGAGCTCTTCCAGGGACAGGCTGTTGTACTCGGTCGCGGGGCTTCCCTGCCGGGGTTGGAGCGCGAGGTCTTTGCGGAAAAGAATCGGTCCGGGCGAGAGAACGGCGGCTCGGATCAGCGTGTTCTCGAGCTCGCGCACGTTGCCTGGCCAGGGATGTTCTTCCAGGAGTCTTAAGGCTTCCGGAGAGACCCCGGAGATGTGGGTTCCCATCTCGCGGTTGATTTTGTCCGTGAAGTAGTTGACCAAAAGCGGGATGTCGCCCTTGCGCTCGCGCAGCGGCGGCAGGTGGATGGGAATCACCTTCAAGCGAAAATAGAGGTCGTGGCGGAATCGTTTTTCCTTGACCGCTTTTTCCAGGTCCTGGTTGGTGGCGGCGACGATGCGCACGTTGGCTTTGAGGATCTCGGTCCCCCCGACACGGCAGAACTCGCGCTCCTGGATCACCCGGAGCAACTTGGTTTGGAGATCGAGGGGAATGTCTCCCACTTCGTCGAGAAACAGGGTTCCGCCGGCGGCGAGCTCAAACTTTCCCGTTCTCCGTTCCAGGGCTCCGGTGAAGGAGCCCTTTTCGTGGCCGAACAGATCGCTCTCCAAAAGATCCCTGGGCACGGCGGCGCAATGGACCACGACCAGCGGCTGGTTCCAGCGCGGCGAGCTATAATGGATGGTCTTGGCGACAAGCTCCTTTCCCGTCCCGCTGTCGCCGTGGATCAGGATGGTCGCGTCCGTATTCACGTGGATCAGGATGGTCGCGTCCGTATTCACGACCTGACCGATGGTCTTGTAGACTCTTTGCATCGCCGGGCTGTCCCCGATCATGTTCACCCCGGGCTCGAATCGTTTCTTAACCTCCTGCTTGAGCTCCTGGAAGGCCCGGGTGAGTCGGCGGCTCTCCATGGCCCGCTTGATCAGGACCAGGATCTCCTCCAGATCGAAGGGCTTGGTCACGTAGTCGAAGGCGCCGTTCTTCATCGCTTCGATCGCGTTTCCCATGGTGCTTTGGGCCGTCATGATGATGACCGCCATATCGATGCCCGCTTCCCGGGCCTGTCGCAGCAAAGTGAGCCCGTCGATGTCGGGGAGCCGGATGTCGATCAGCGACACGTCGAAGCGGGTCTCCTCGAGCAGCCTCTGGGCGAGCTGGCCACTGGCGCAGGTCTGTACCCAGTAGCCTTCCTCTTCGAGCGCCCGCTTGAGCACCAGGCGCAGCGACTCTTCGTCTTCGGCGACGAGGATCTTTCCCTGTTCCATAGCTCCCCGGTCAGGCCGTCACGCGCAGCGAGACTCTGAATGCAGCCCCCTCGCCTTCGCGGCTTTCCACCCGAATCAGCCCGCCGTGCTCTTTGATGATGCGATAGCAGATGGCCAGCCCCAGGCCGGTGCCGTTGTTCTTGGTGGTGAAAAACGGCGAGAAGATGTGCGGCAGGTCTTCCTCCTTGATCCCGACGCCGTTGTCCTGAATCTCTACCCAGATGAATTTTCCCGGCTCCTTTCCTTCTTCCCGAATGTGGAAATCGGTTTCCATTCGAGTGGTGATGGTCAGGCAGCCCTGCTTGTTCATCGCCTGGAACGCGTTCTTGATCAGGTTGAGAAAAACCTGGATGAGCTGGGGCCGGTCGCCGTAGACGGTGGGGAGGCTGGGGTCGAAGCGTTTCCTCACATCGATCTTTTTTTCTTGCGCGGTTTCGCGCTCTAACAGGAGGACCTGGTCCAAAAGCTCATGGATGTTGAGCATGGTGAGGTTCAGTCGCGTGGGTCGCGAGAGGTCGAGGAGTTGCTCGATCAGCAGATTGACCCGATCGACCTCGCGAATCATGATCTCGGCGTATTCGAGGAGGGAGGGGTCCCGGGCAAGCGCGCGCCGAAGCAACTGCGCCGCCCCTTTGATGCCGCCCAGGGGGTTTTTGATCTCGTGCGCCAACCCGGCAGCTAAGGTGCCCAGGGTGGCGAGTCGGTCGGAGCGCTTGAGGTCTTCTTCCATTTCCCGCCGCCGCGTGATATCGCGCAGCAGCAGGATTGTCCCCAGGGATCGCCCGTACTGGTCCTGGAGAGGAGAGACCGACGCGCTCACCGGCGCCCTGCGGCCCCAAAGATTGACAAAGTCACTGTCACCACGGGTGCTGTTCAGGTGGGGCGGCTGGCTGTTTTCGATCATCGAAAGGAGCCAGGGATTTTTCCGGAAAAGGCGGGTATATGGCTGCTGCAAGGCCGCGGCAGATGAGGCGACGAGGGACTCGGCCGCCTGATTCATGAAGGAAACCTTTCCGCGCGGGTCGATCACGATGACGCCGTCCTCCAGGCTGGTAAGGATGGCTTCCCAGGAAATCGCAGGGGTTGGGATGCGTCTTTTAGGATCGGCCTTCATGGTTCGGGTTCGCAAAAAACGCACAAATCATAGCAAATCGACCCCGGCAAGCAAGCCTATCAGTGGCGGGATAAGGACTTGCATTGCATGTTTCCGCTGTGCTACAAATAACTTACACTTTCTGCCAAAAAAGTGGGCTATGCCCGCTTTTTTATTTTGGGGACATCATGAACGATGGCCTGACCGTAACGCGGGTGTGGCAGATTGCCGCTCCCGTGGCGGCAGATGAAGGGATGGAGATCATCGATATCGAGCTTAGGCGCGAGGCAGGAAAGAGGGGTAGGGTCCTCAGGCTTTACCTCGATAAAGAGGGCGGCCCGAACTTGGACGATCTTACCCGGATCAGCCGGCAATTGAGCGATCTTCTCGACGCCGAGCTTGAGGTAAGCGAGCCCTATACCCTCGAAGTCTCCTCGCCCGGAGTGAACCGCCTGCTGAGGAGGGTCGAGCATTTTGTCCGTTTCGTCGGCAAGCGAGTCCGGGTCAGAACCCGAGAAGCCGTCGAAGGTCGGAGATCGTTTTTGGGACTTCTCAAGGAGGTCGACGGAGGCGAGATCGTGGTTGTCCAGGAGGGAACAGAATTCAGGATACCCCTATCGCTCATCGAAAGGGCGAATTACGAGCACGATTGGAGTGCGTAACCATGCAGCAGGATCTCAATCGGGTCATCGAACAGGTAAGCAAGGAAAAGGGCATTGACAAGGCCATCCTGATCAGCGCGCTTGAGAACGCGATGGTCTCCGCGGCCAAGAAGACGTTCGGCGCCCAGCGCAAGATCGAGGCCCAGTACAATCCCGAACTCGGCGAGGTGGAGCTTTTCGAGGCCAAGCTGGTGGTCGAGCAGGTGACAGACCCCGCCGTGGAGGTCGGCGCTCAGGAGGCCCGCGAGACCCTCGATCCCGACGCGGAGATCGGTGACGAGCTGCTCTGCAAGCTTGATTCCAGCTCCTTCGGTCGCATTGCGGCGCAAGCCGCCAAGCAGAACATCGTCCAGCGTGTGCGCGATGCCGAATGGGAAATTATCTACAATGAGTTCAAGGGCCGGGAAGGGCAGCTGGTCAACGGTATCGTGCAGCGCTTCGAAAAAAAGAACATCATCGTGAACTTGGGTAAGACCGACGCGATCCTGCCGGAGAAGGAGCAAGTTCCGCGCGAGCGCTACCGGCAGGGAGACCGGATCCGCGCCTATATCGTAGCCGTGGAGATGACGGCCCGAGGACCGCAGATCGTTCTTTCCCGGACCCACCCGGGAACGCTGATCAAGCTCTTTGAGCAGGAAGTGCCGGAAATTTACGAGGGGATCGTCGAGGTCAAGGGCGCGGCGCGGGAGCCCGGCGGGAGAGCGAAGTTTGCCGTGGCGTCGAATGATCCCGATGTGGATCCGGTGGGAGCCTGCGTGGGCATGAAGGGAACGCGGGTGCAGGCGGTGGTCCAGGAACTGCGGGGCGAGAAGATCGATATTGTCCACTGGACCGCCGATCAGGCCGAGTATGTCTGCCGCGCGCTCGCGCCCGCGAAGGTCTCCAAGATCATCATCGACGACGAGGAGCATAGCATGGAGGTCATCGTTCCCGATGACCAGCTTTCCCTGGCGATCGGGAGGAAGGGTCAAAACGTGCGGCTCGCCTCGCGCCTGACCACCTGGAGGATCGACGTCCGAAGCGAAGCGGAAGCTGACGAAGAAACCCGCAGGGCGCGAATCTCGATCGGGGCCATTCCCGGGGTGAGCGACATGGTAGCCGAGCTGCTTTACCAGGATGGGTTCAAGTCGGCCGAAGAGATCGCGGAGGCCGATCTTGAGACCATTCTGGATGTCGAGGGGATCGGGCCGGAGAAAGCGCAGCTGATTTACACGTCGAGTCGCGAGTACGTGGCGGAAAAGAAGCGCGAGGAAGAAGCAAAAGCCGCGGCTGAGGCCGCGGCGCAGGCTGCCCAGAGCGAGCAGCCAGCAGAGCAGCCGGCGGAGAAGGAACCGCAGGAAGCCTAGGGGATTGGATTTGAAGCGGGGCCACCGTGCACAGCGCACGTGCCTGGGGTGTGGCGCGAGAGACGATCAGGAGGCCATGTTGCGGCTTGTCATCCGCGGCGAAGGAGAGCTTCGGATCGAACGGCATGGCCAGGGCAGAGGAGGGTACCTGCACAAAAAGGAGGGCTGTTGGGAAGCCTTCGTGCGGAGAAAGAGCCTCTCTCGGGCTTTCCGGAGCGAGGTCGGGCGCGGCGCGCGAGAAAAGCTGGTTTCGCCGTGGCGTCAAAGTCAAGAAGGTCGGCAGTGAGGTTTGATCAATGGTGAAAATGAGAGTTCATCAACTGGCCAAGGAGTTGGGGCTCGAGCCCAAGGATTTGCTCGCCCACATGGAGAAGATGGGGTTGCGAGGTAAGAAGACCCAGGGCTCCTTGGAGGACGACGAAGTCGCACGTGTGCGGGCGGCGCTTGCGCAGCCGGTGAAGCCTCAAGTCACGGTTGGAGAGGAGAAGGTCGTAGCGGACCGCGTGGTGACGCGCGAAGATGAATCCCTGGGAGAGGTTCAGTCCCGGGAGCAAGTCGTCGAGCGCCGGGTCCGAACCAATGTCATTCGCCGGCGGACGAGCCGGGAGGTAATCGCGCATACGCCTCCGCTGCCGCTGGCAGTCGAGCCCCAACCGGCTCAGGTCGAAGAGACGGCACCGGAAGAGATTCCGTCTGAAGCTCCGCCTATTGAGGGCGCGCCGTCGGAGGCTCAGCCGCCGACAGCGGAGGCGGTTGTTGCGCAGCTCGAGAACGCCGAAGAGGAAGCGCCTCAGGTTGAAGCTGAAGAGGCCCAGCCCGCTCTTGCTGCTCCACAAGAAGAGCCCGAGCGGCCGCGCGCGCCGGTAGCGGAGCCGGTCACCGAACCGCCCAAGGCCGCGCCGCAGGAGGCGCCGCGCGGCGCGAGGATTCTTGGCAAGATTGATCTCAGGCGGACGGGGCGCCCTGCTCCTGTCCCGCGTCCGGCGCCGACGCCCGTCAAGGGGCCTTTCCCGCCGCAGACGGCTTTGCCCGAGGCGCAACGGGCGGAAGCGCGGAGCGAGGCTCCGGGAATAAAGCCGAAAGAGGCCGGCGAGGGAGCCGAAAAGCCGGCCAAGGCTGTCAAGCACAAGAAGCGGATTGTCAAGAAGCAGGAAGTTCTGGAACTGCGCGAGCGGGAGTTCCGCTCCGGCCGGCTGCCGAGAAAGAAAAGGGCCCTGCCGGGGAAGGAGCAGAAAAAAACCGAAATCACGGTTCCCAAGGCAAGCAAGCGCGTGATCAAGATTTCCGAGGTCGTCACGGTCGGCGATCTGTCCAGGGAGTTGGGGGTGAAGGCGGGGGAGGTGATCAAGAAGCTCATGCAGCTCGGGATGATGGCCACCATCAACCAGACGCTCGACGCCGACACCGCAACGCTGGTGGCCGCTGATTTCGACCATCAGGTAG
>JACPFH010000143.1 GCA_016183075.1 Deltaproteobacteria bacterium
CGTGGACCATTTCTTGCCTTGTCGTCCTCTCAGTCTTTGGCCAGGCGCAATCTGCGGAGCGCCGGGGGGAACAACCACAGACGATACGTATTGCGTACGCGGCGCCGGTGACCACCATGGCGCCGATCTGGATCGCAGCGGAGATCGGGGCATACGAGCGTGAGGGACTGGAGGCAAAGCTTGTGCTTGTTGATTCGAAAGCCGCTATGGCCACCGTTGTTTCAGGCGAGGTGGATGCCCTGGTCATCTCCGCGCCCGCTGTCATACCGGCCGTCCTGAGCGGCGCCAAAGTCACGTTTATTGCGGGGCTGCACAACAAGATGATCTTCTCCTTTCACGCCCAGCCGGATATCCGGAGCCCCGCCGATCTTCGGGGGAAGATTGTGGGCACCGATCGGCCGGGAACACCAACAGACTACGGAGCCCGGGTTGCCCTGGCGAAGATGGGTTTAAAGCTCACAGACGTGCAGCCTGTGGCTCTGGGAGGTTCGATCGTCCTGTGGCCGGCATTGCAATCGCGCCAAATCGCGGGCGTCACGCTGGCTCCTCCTTTCAGCTTCAGGGCGGACGCGACAGGGTTTTCCCGCCTGGTGGACACCTCAGAGCCCTGCGGCAAGCGAACCTACGCTGGTATGAGGATCCAAAGCTTGCCATGCACGTGATGCAGAAATACACGAAGCAATCCGATCCGGATTTGCTGCAGAAAACCTACGAGTTCGAAATAAATCCCCCGGGCTTTACCAAGGATCTCAAGGTTTCCGACGCGGGTGTTCAAGGCATCCTGGACTTCTTGGCATCGACCGTTCGACCGGAGGCGGCAAAGGCTTCGCCCAAAGACTTTTACGACAACACGATCCTGGACAGGCTCGCCAAGTAAGGAGGCCAAAAGTGATCGGTTGGAGAGCGAGGATCGGGCATGTTGCCCCATCCAGGGGCGATGTTTTCGTCTACGAATTCTACAAGGTTCTTCCCGACGGTTTCCTGCTTTTGAACACCACGGGAACCATCCGAAGATTGGTGGACGAGCATCTGGAAAGGCAGCTCGAAAGAATAGAAGAGGCCACGGTTGATCTCGCCGAATGCGGCGCGGAGTTCATCATCATCGGAGGCTCCCCCATATTCACCCGCTTGGGAATCGGCAGCGATCGTGAGATCGCGGCCAAGCTGGAGGCCAAAGTGGGGGTTCCCGTGGCCGCCGGGATGACCTGCGAAGTCGAGGCGATCCGGCACATGGGGCTTAAGAAAATAGTTGTCGCGACTCCATATCCGGAACCGCTTACGAGACGGGTAAGCGATTTCCTGTCCGCGTCGGGATTTGAAGTATTGAAGGCCGAGGGTCTCGGTATCGAACGGAACTCAGAACTTTCCGACCAGCCGGAGCACGCGGCTTACAAGATCGCGAGAAAAGTTTATTTTGCCGCTCCCGAGGCGGAGGGGATTTTTATTCCCTGTAACCGTTGGCCTACGATCAGTTGCATCTCGCTTCTGGAAAGGGAAACCGGCAAACCTGTCTTGTCAAGCTCGCTGTGTAATATCTGGTATGCGCTTCACCGCCTGCACATCAAAGAGGACATCCAGGGACACGGGAAGCTGATGGCGTCCTTGGGCAACGGCGGTCACGCCGTTTCCGGTTGACATGATTTTTGCGCACAGGCATAAGAGGCAAGGTATAGGAGGGACGAAACCATGAGTCGACTCGCGGTGGTAATCTTGAACATTTTCTTGCTTGTGGTCTTCTCAGCCGTTGACCGCGCGCAATCTGCGGAGCGCCGCGGGGAACAGCCGCAAACGCTCCGCATTGCATACGTGGCCCCGGTGACTACCATGGCACCTATCTGGATCGCGGCGGAGACCGGGGCATACGAGCGCGAGGGGCTCGATGTAAAAATTATATACCTTGAGGCAAAAGTCGCCGTGGCTGCCCTCGTGGCCGGCGAGGTGGATGCCGTGACGATGTCCGCGCCGGGTCTAATACCGGCTGTCCTCAGCGGGGCCAAGGTCACCTTTATTGCAGGACTGCACCACAAGATGATCT
>JACPFH010000131.1 GCA_016183075.1 Deltaproteobacteria bacterium
CCGGTCCCGCCGAAGGCGCGCACCGCTTCGACCAAGCGACGGTCGACCGTGGTGATACCCGTATACGTGTTGAACAACACGGGGAAGACCGCACCGATGAAAACGATGGCGATCTTCGAAGCGATGCCGACCCCAAGGGCGGTGATAAAAAGCGGCGCAAGGAGAATAATCGGAGCGTTATAAGAAATCGTTACCCAAGGATTCAGGATGTCTTTGGCGGTTCGACTGAGCGCTATCAAAGCGCCCAGGCCGATCCCGATCACGACGCCGACCAGATAACCCAGGATGAACTCGACAAACGTCGCATAGACATGGCGCGCGATCTCGCCCCGCGCCAGCAGGCTCATGAAGGCTTCGGCAATCCGCGAAGGCCCGACGAGAATCAGCGGATTGTCGATGAAGAGGCTATCGATGATGTCCCAGGCCACGATGCCCAGGATGACCGATGTGACGGCGTCAGCCTTCTTTTCGTTTGCGCGGTAGATCTGCCTCAGCCATCCCATCGTTATTCCATCTCCATGCCGTGGACCTCACGCCGAACCTGATACGCGTACCAGGGAGAAATCCATCCCTGGGCTTTGTCGAGCGCCATGAACGACAGAATGCCGAACACGACCAGAACCACGATCCCGACAAACACCGGCCCGGGCTGAAAGAGCTGGGAATAGAAGTACACCATATAGCCAAGCCCCGCTTCCGCCCCAAACCACTCCGCCACCACCACGCCGATGACGGCGCGACCCACGGCGAGCCGAAGCCCCGCGATGATCGCGGGAGTCGCATCCGGAATCATCACCTTAAAAAACACCTGGAGGGCCGACCCACCGAAGGCTTTGACGACTTCGATGAGATTCTGTCTGACGGATTTGATTCCGGTGTAGGTGTTCAGAAGGATGGGAAAGACGGCCCCGAGGAAGACAATCAGCGCATTCGGCAAGATCCCCAGCCCGAACCACACGATGATGATCGGGGCCAAGGCAACGCGGGGGGTGGCGTAAATGCAGGAGACCCACGGGTCGAGGTAGTAGTTGATCTTTTTTTGCGTCGCCATGAGAAACCCCACGGGGATCCCAACCACGACGGACAATACAAATCCGTACGCGAATTCCAGGAGGCTGAAATAAGAGTGCTTGAAAAGCTCTCCGCTTCGATAAAGCTCGCCGAAAGTTTCGATTACTTGAAGGGGTGAGGAGAGAAAGTGATGGATCGCATAAGCTTCAAAGTAGATGGTCCGGGCAAGACCCATGTAGGCAAGCTGCCACGCGCCGAGCCCGGCGACCACCGAGTACAGCGCGATCATCCGGGATGAGCGCAACCATGCGGGAACGAGCGGCTCTCTTTTCTCGACGGCCCTCACCGGATCCCTTCCTCGCGCTCTCTTCCCATGGATTTGAGCACCTCGTGCTGAATGATCTTCCAGACCCGATCGGCGAGATCGAGAAATTCTCTGGTTCGTTTAACGCTCAGTGAGCGGGGTCGGGGAATGCCCACCGTGACGACCTCTCGGATCGTAGCGGGGCGGGCGGAGAAGACCACCACCCGGTCCGAGAGATAAATCGCTTCTTCGATTTGGTGGGTAACGAAGACCACGGTCTTCTTTGTCTGGTTCCACATCTTCAACAGCTCGGCTTGCATGATCTCCCGCGTTTGCGCGTCCAACGAGGCAAACGGCTCGTCCATGAGCAGCACCTGCGGGTCGACGATCAGGGCGCGGGCCAGGTTGACGCGCTGCTGCATTCCGCCGGAAAGCTCGTGGGGATAGTGATTCTCGAAACCCGCGAGTCCCACGAGGGAGATATACTGTGTCGCCTTCCTCCTCGCCTCCCGCTTATCGATCCCCTGAAGCTCGAGGCCCAGGATGACGTTGTCCATCACCGTGCGCCACGGCAGAAGGGAAGAGTCCTGAAAAACGAATCCTTTGTCCGGTCCGGGCTTGACCACGGTCTTGCCGTCCAGCAGGATTTCTCCATCATCGTGGGGGATGAGCCCGTCGAGGATGCGCAGGAAAGTCGTCTTGCCGCAGCCGCTCGGACCCACCAGAGAGATGAACTCCGACGGATGGACCTCCAGGGAAATATCTTCAAAGACCTGGATCGATCCATCCGACCTCTGGCTGCGGAAGCCCTTGCGCAGATTGCGCACACTGAGTTTGGACGCGGGAGTTTCCATCACACCTCGTCCGCGTTCCCTCGAAAGCTCCTCGGGGGCCGAGCCATCAGGCCGCGGCCGATGGACTAGGCTCCCTCGGGGAGCGCGCTCTCGGCTGCGGCCGATGGGTTCGTGCCATGAGTCGTAGCGTTTGTAATCGGACGTCCGCAGCCTCGCTCGCGCTCCCTCTCGGTCGCGGGCAAAGACGTCCGACGAGCGTTCCTCTGCACTTTCCAGATGTCTAACGCCGGGCCCCCTCCAGGGCCTCTACGATGGTATCCCCTTCAAGAGCCAGCTCGAGCGTGCCGAGAAGCTCATCGTATTTCTCTCCGCCGATCATGGCTTTCATCGCGGGCTCGAAGATGTGATAGGTATCCAGTCCGAGCTCGACACCGGTCAACGGCCCTGAGTAGGTGGGATCGCCTCGGGTGACCGTCTCGAATTGGATCAGGGAGCTATCGACATTGGGCGCTCCCAGGACCACAACGAGATTATCTCCGCCGAGACTTCCGGCGAGCTCCTTGATTCGACCTTGAACCTCAAGGTCCATGGCGCCCGCGGCGGTTCAGACAAAGCACTGGGTGGTGGAATAAACGACCTCCACCCCCAAATCTGCCAATGCCTGTTCGATCGTCTGCGCGGGGACTCCGTCTCTTTCTCCGAGGATGATGAGCTTTTTCCCCGCCAAACTTACTTGATTCGTCGCTGTCATGATACCTCCGCTCCTTTATCACAGTAACTAAGGATGGCGCGCGAGTAAAACGGACATGCCATCGCTTAGCTGGGTCATCTGCCCGAGGAACAGACTTGCCCGGGCGAAAAGAAAACAATTCCGCGCTTCCCCTTCAGTCATCTCTCGGTGCGCATGGGGAAGATAAGCCATGGCCGAAGCGACATGCCCCTGGGTCGGGGCGTAACCCGGAACCCCTTTCCGCTTCATAAACTCTGCCATCTCGGAGCGCGCCATCTTGCCGCCGGAAACGAGAACGGCAGCCAGCATTTTGTAGTTTCGCTCCGGAACGTCGCCGCCGTTAGCCGGAATGGTGATCTCGGGATTGTGCAGCTCGGTAACGAA
>JACPFH010000132.1 GCA_016183075.1 Deltaproteobacteria bacterium
CCTACCTGATGGACATCGGCGGCCGGCGCATGGTCGCGCTGCCGTATTCGGTAGAAATCAACGACCTGCCCGCGATGCTTCGCCAAAACCGCAGCAGCGACGACTTCGAGAAGATGATCTGCCGCCAGTTCGACACGCTCTACCGCGAAGGGGCGGAGTCGGGTCGCGTCATGGCGATCGCCGTGCACCCCTACGTCATCGGCTTTCCGCACCGCATCTGGGCGTTGGAGTCGGCGCTGGACCACATCCGCAGCCACGATGCGGTCTGGTTTGCAACCGCCGGAGAACTCGTCGACCACTATCTGAAATCAGCCGCAACGTTCTAACCCCGAACCTCGCCTCGGTCGGATCTCTACCATGGCGAGTGCCCTGTCTGCGACCGAGGGGAGCGCGCGCGAGGCTGCGGACGTCCGATCACTGACGCTACGACTCAAGGCAGAGGCCCATCGGCCGCAGCCGAGAGCGCGTTCCCCGAGGGAGCTTAGCAAACTAGTCCGCTCAAGAGCGCGAAGGCGCTGCCGCCGGCTTGCCGGCGCGGGTGGCGTGCCACTTGCTGTTACTTCTGCCTGATTTGATGGCTCCCTCAATGGCGTCGCCGCTCACGCGACCGGTGTATTGGGCACCGCCGGCGCTGAAACTGATCTGATCCCCGCGCAGCTTGCCGTTTGTGATCGGGGTGGCATTATTGCCGGACTTGAGCGTCCCGGAAATCATCTGGAAGTCCTGCTTGAGCGTCAGCTCTCCTTGCGGAAGTTGCCATGTCCCTTCCACTTTTGCCGGCACGATCCAGAGAAGGGCCGTGCACCATGTGTTGCAGCCATTGCCTACCGTGGCTGTCTGGTCAGCCTTCCATTCCCCCATCGTAAAGGAATTCGACACGATGCGAGTGCCGGGCTTGAGATCGAGGATCCGCGGGCGCAGCTTGAGATTTATTTCAGGCAGCAAAAACATGGTAATCACGGTGGCCTGCGAGAAATCGCTCTCGAACAGGTCGGCTTGAACGAAGCTGGCTTTGTCGCTGACGCCTTCCTTGGCGGCGCTGCGCTTCGACAGCTCGACCATGTCCGGGTTGTATTCGATACCGAGCGCGCGGGCCCCGCGCTTCACGGCAGTGATGACGGTGCGCCCGTCTCCCGAGCCGAGGTCAATCACGTAATCTTTCGGCGTGACTTTCGCCATGTCGAGCATTTTGTCCACCAGCGACTGTGGCGTCGGCACCCACACCACATCCTTGCCTTCCTGGCCGACCTGCGGCTCGTATTCCTGTTTCGCCGGCTGCGACTGCGCAAAAACACTGGCGGCGATCAGGGACAGACATAGCGCCAACAACGACTGACGCACAAAATGCGATCGGTTCATGTTTCTTCGACCCCTCTTTCTCCCGGGTAATTCAAGCTTTCATACTCTAAGGCCGAGGAAAAGTCCAGCCCTGCCTCAAACCTGTGGCCTCGCATTGTTCTATTGACGCTTGAAGCTCCACGAGTTAAATAGCCGAGCGGGGCGGTTCCACGCTCTCGCGTCACGGGGCGAACTCATGACCTGTTTCAAGTTTCGAATTCTGATCGTCATCTATTGCGCGCTGATCCCGCTGAATCAACGAGCGCCCGCGCAGGAAATGAAGCGCATCCACTACGGAACTTCAGCCTCGCCTTCCCATCTCCCGGTATGGGTCGCAAGAGATGCCGGGTTTTTCTCCCAGCACGGCCTGAACGTGGAGCCCGTGCAGGTTCGCGGCGGCTCGTTGATCACATTGGCCATCATAACCGGTGATCTGCCCTTTTCCGGCGTGGGCGCCGAGTCGGTCGTGGCAGCGCGGGTGGCAGGAGGCGACGTAGTTTTACTCGCCTGCCCGGTTGACGCGGACCCGGTTTATCTGATCACGCGCCCTGAAATTAAATCCCCCCTGGAGCTTAAGGGCCAAGCCAGCGCCGTGACGCGCTACGGGTCGACCACGCATTTCTATCTCCGGGCGGCGCTGAAACAAGCCGGGCTCGACCCGGAACGGGATCTCACCGTTTTGCAGCTCGGCGCCGGCCCCGAAATAGTCGCCGCCCTGGAAAGCGGGCGTATCGCGGCCGCGGCTCTCACAACGCGCTACGCGATTCCTTTTCTGCAGCGGGGCTGGCCCGTGCTCGTCGACCTCAGCAAAACGGATCTGGTCTATCCTTCCTCGTGCGTCACCAGCAGCCGGGCCTACATTAGGGCGGAGCCGAAGACAACCGACGGCTTCCTGAGGGCCTATGTCAAGGGAATTCATTTGATCAGAAAAGATCAGGAATTCGCCGAGAAATCCTTTTCCAAATGGCTGCGGGAAAAAGATCCTGTGATCATCAGAAGGTCGGTCGCAGCCTACGCGCGCCTGTTCAAGCCGGCTCCCTTTGTGCCGGACAAGGGCATCGAAAATGTAGTGAAAGACTTGCTGAGGAAGCGGCCCGAGGTCAAAGAATATCTGGGCTGGCCGGAGCCTTTCCGTGAAAACGGACCGCTGGAAAAGGCTTTGCGCGACAAATGATCCGAGACCGCCCGCGTCTTTCTTCGACCATGAATTCAGAGTGAGGCCGCGGACGACAGACTAAGCTTCCCCGGGGAGCGCGCTCTCCGCTGCGGCCGATGGGTTCGTGCCATGAATCGTACCGTTTGTAATCGGACGTCCGCAGCCTCACTCGCGCTCCCCTCGGTCGCGGCCTGGCGGCCGGGAGTTTGCTGCCACTCCCTGGATGAGCTAGATTAAATTCAGACTACATATTCACGTCGAGGTAGATCATGGCTGCAAATCTATTCAAGAGAATCGGGTTTCTGACTCCGCTGGCCGGATTGATTTTCGTTTTGGTGCTGGTAAACGTGCTGTTGATTCTTGGCAATCAATCTCTCCGGGTGGACGTCACCGAGCGCCAGCAGGTCATTACTCAAGGTATCCAACTGGAAGGACTCCATCGAGAGATCGTGGGAGCTTTAGCGAGCGCCGCCGTGAAACACAATGACGAACAGCTCAAAAGTCTGCTCGCCACCCAAGGCGTTAGCATCGTCGGCAGTCCTAGGGCGGAGGGAGCAAGGTAACTTTTATGGACAATGAACCCCGGACACCGGAAGACATCCGAGATAGTGACGTGACGAAACCGGAGGCCGCCGAAAGGCGCACCCCGAGGCTTCCCCTGGCTTTGACGATTGGTTCGCTTATTGTGTGGTTCGGCTTTCAAACCGCACAGCTTGTAATCGAGCGGAATAATCTCAGCTCGTTGAAAGGGAATCTCGAAGCGGCGACGCAGGAGTCGCAAAAAATGCGGGCGCAGCTGGAAACCCTCATAACCAAAACCGCCGAGCTCGCGAAGCAGGGCAATCCGGGTGCCAAGGCCGTGATCGAAGAGCTCGAAAAAAGAGGCATCCCGATCCAAGCCGCTACGCAGCCTTCCAAGTAGATACAATCGGCGGGCGGTATGCCGATGCCGGCCTATGGATGATACCCCAGAGCAGGGATCAGGATCGGTACCCCGAATCCGCAACGTGACAGCAGGTACCGATCAAATTCCTCATCCGTGGAAAATTGGAAGCGAACCGCGCCCTTTTGCTCCCATAGCTCTCTTGCGGGAACCCGGCACTGGCTTTTGCAGCCCGTTCCCTGGCAATCCGAAGCCGGCGTTCCGGTCGTGATCGTCGCCATGGTCCCCAGTCTCGGGTCCCTGCCTCGAGCATTCGCGCGGACAACCACACCCTTGCCGATATAATGAATGGCGGGAAATTTCCGCGCCGCTTTATCGCCGTTGAGGTCGACCGGCGCTTCTGACAACACACCCCCCAAGACCTCATGCGTGCTGGCATCGAACTCGACTTCTTCGCCGGTTGGAAGGGTGACGATGGAGCGTGCGCCCGAGCCGACAATGGCGGGGAGATAGTTTCTTGGGAAAAAAAGTATGACGCTGTTCATGAGCTCACTGAGTCTAAACTGCCTGTCCCGGGAAGGAGCCCAGTCCGAGACAAAAAAATGGATATCCTGCCTGGCCCGGTCGTCAAAGCGAAATTGGAAATCCCTGGCGAAAAAGAGGTTCTTGTCGATGGCATAGCGGTGAGGAAGTATTC
>JACPFH010000133.1 GCA_016183075.1 Deltaproteobacteria bacterium
AAGGGCTCTTGACCTCAATCTTTTTCTTTTAGCTCCTCGAGCTTCCGGTAAAGCGTCGTTCGATCCATGCCCAGAATGTTGGCGGTCTCGGTTTTGTTTCCCCCCCTGGCCTGCAAGACCTTCCTGATGTACTCGTGCTCGAGCGCTTTGAGAGTAAAGCGTCGGGACAGAGCCTCCGTGAGGGTTACCTCCTTATCGCTTTGGGCCAAGAGTTGTGGCGGGAGATCTGCCGTCCCGATCCGTTCCTCCTTGCCCAAGAGCATCGCCCGCTCGATCGCATGCTCCAGCTCCCGCACATTTCCCGGCCATGAGTATCGTATGAGCGCCGCGAGCGCTTCCTCGCTGATGCCCGTCACCTTGCGCGCGCTTCGGTCGGAATATTTCTGGATAAAGTGTTCGACGAACAAGGGGACATCCTGGGACCGTTCTCGAAGCGGCGGCAGCTCGATGCGGATGACATTCAATCGGTAGTACAAGTCCTGCCGGAATCGCCCTTCGCTGACGAGTTCGCCGAGTTCCCGATTGCTGGCGGCGATGACGCGCACGTCGACCTTCTCGGTCCGGTTGGCACCTAGCGGCCGCACCTCTTTGTCCTCGACTACTCGCAGGAGCTTTGCCTGGAGCGGTAGCGGGATCTCGCCGATCTCGTCCAGGAACAGACTGCCGCCCTGGGCCTCATGGAAGAGGCCTTTGCGGTCTTTCTTGGCGTCCGTGAACGCGCCGCGAACGTAGCCGAACAGTTCGCTTTCCAGCAGGGTCTCGGGGATGGCCGCGCAGTTGAGGGGAACCAGCGGTCCGTGGGATCGGGAGCTCTGATAATGGATGGCGCGGGCAACCAGTTCCTTGCCGGTCCCGCTTTCCCCGGTGATAAGAACATTGGCGGGCGTGTCGCTGATCTGCGTGACGGCTTCGAAGACCTTCTTCATGCTGGGGCTTTTGCCCACAATGTTGGTAGGACCGTAGCGTCCGTGCAGCTCTTTGCGCAGCCGGCGAACTTCCTTACGCAGGCTGCTTTCCTCCACGGCCCGGCTTACCTGGAGCAGGATTTCTTCGGTGCGAAAAGGCTTGGTCACGTAATTGAAGGCGCCAGCCCTCATCGCTTCCACCGCGCTCTCAATGCTGCCAAAGGCAGTAATCAGCAGCGCCGGCGCTTCCGGATCGATCTCTCTCAGACGGCGGACCAGCTCCGTTCCTTTCATCCCCGGCATCATGAGGTCGGTAATGACGAGATCGAAAGGGGCTTCCGCGTATCGCTGCAATGCCGATCGCCCGTCATGGGCCAACTCGATTTCATAGCCCTCTTCGGACAAGAGTTCAGACAGGAATCGGCACATCTCCCGGTCGTCCTCGACAACCAAGATGCGCGCGGCCGGTCTTTCCCTTAGTGCCTCGGTGGTCACAGATGTAGCCCTCGCCTACTAGCCGACTCATCGGATGGTGTGACCGGCAATTGGATGACGAATCGGGCATACTTCCCAGCTTCGCTTTCGACCCGGATCTCGCCGCCGTGATCCCTAACGATGCCGTAGCTCACCGACAGGCCCAAGCCGGTTCCTTCCCCGATATCTTTGGTCGTGAAGAAGGGATCGAAGACTCGGTCGAGATGCTCGGGCCGGATACCCGGGCCGTTATCCTCGAAGGCGATCCCCAGCCAGCGCACTCCCGATGCGGCGGATGGCCTTATGATGCCGTTGTCCGAGGCTTGGACCCTGATGCTGATCCGCCCTCCGTGCCCCAAGCCGTGCAGGGAGTTCAAATAGAGGTTCAGGAAAAGCTGCTGGAGGAGATCCGGGTCGGCCTGGATCTCGGGAAGCGGCTCGGAAACCTCCAGGTCGACTTTTATACCTTTTTCATCGAGCTTGTGCTGCACGAGTTGACGGACTTGAGCGAGCAGCGAGGCGATGTCGACGGTGCGCAGGCTCGGCTCCTTGCGGCGGGAAAACTCCAGAAGCTGGCGCACGATACCGGCGATGCGGTCAATCTGCTCGCGGATGATGAGGAGGTTCTCGTTCAGCTCTTCGGTGCTTCGTGGCCGGCGCGTGAGGTATTCGGCGCGTCCCCCGATGATGTTCAGCGGCGTGCCGATTTCGTGTGCCAAGCCGGCGGCGAGTTGACCTACCGAGGCCAGTCGCTCCGAGTGGCGTAGATCCTTTTCCAGCTCGAGCTTCTGTTGCTGCTCGTTGACCAGGCTCCTGTAAGTATCCCGAAGCCGCTCGGACAGCCGGTTGAACTCGCTCGCCAAAAGGCTAACTTCGTCTTTGCCCATGACCTGGATGCGCTGCTCCCAGTGGCCTTTGCCGATTTCGCGGATTCGCTCGATCAGCTCGTCAATCGGGCGGGAGACGTTGCGCCGGACGATCAATAGAATCAGCAAGCTGAGGACAAGCACTAGGACGGAAGTCGTGATCACGATTCGGTCTCGCCGGGTCTTGATGGTCTCCGCCAGCCTCCAGCCATGCCCCTGGCGGCCGAGCAGAAAGGCCCCCGCGAGTTTGTTTTCAGAGCTGATGATCGGCTCCACGTGGTAATAAACCAAAAGCCCCGGGCCTTGGAGGTATCCCTCGGTTCCCTTGCGTTTCTGGAGCACCGACGCGGGATCAAGCGCGAGAATCGCGGTGGGGTCGAGGCCGGGAAAGCTTTCCGTTAGCGAGCGCGACACCGCGACCCGTCTTCCTTGTAAGTCGTAAACGATGATCCCGTGGATATTTCCCCGCGGTCCCACCCGGTCCACGAACTCCTGGGTTGCCTTGAGATCACGGTTGTCCGCGTAAAGATCTCGGAGCGCCGCTTCGACAGCTCGGCTGAAGCCGCGCATCCCGACGCGGATTTCGCTCACGAGGTTCTCTCTGTCCTGCCGGACGCTTAAATACCCGTGAACCAGCATGGTTAGGACGACGACGCCGACGAGGTATACGATCAGTTTCGTGCCGAGCTTCACGGTGGACTTAGTTATGCAATCGCGGTGCCGTTAATGGCAAAGGCTAAAAGTTTCGTCTGAAGGCCCCGACCAAACACGCATAGTGAACTTTCTCACCGCTCGCCAATCTCTAGGCATCGCAATTTACATCGTCGTGTCGCATTTTACAACGAAGACAAACTCAGCGTGGCCCGCACTTCGTCAATGAATACACGCGTGTAGATTTTGGCGGCTGCTGGCACGCAAGTTGCTCGCTGGTCGGGGCAGAAGAAC
>JACPFH010000033.1 GCA_016183075.1 Deltaproteobacteria bacterium
CGGGATGCGGGAGATGCTCGCCGTGACGGCGGCTCTTGTCGGAGCCGGCCTCGGTGACACGGTCGCGCTTCTCACCGATGGCCGCTTTTCCGGGGCAACTCACGGGCTCATGGCTGGTCACGTCGCGCCTGAGGCCGCTAACGGCGGGCCGATCGCGGCGGTGCGCGGCGGCGACACGATCGTCTTCGACATCAAGAGGCGGCGTCTCGACGTCGATCTGTCGGAAAAAGAGATCCGCTCTCGCCTCAAGAAGTGGAAAGCGCCGGCTCCGCGCTATACAAGCGGTGTCATGGCGAAGTACGCGAAACTGGTCTCCTCAGCATCCGAAGGGGCCGTGACACGATAACGTTTCGAAGTCGTCACCTCGGCATTCGATCTCTCCTGGAGGAGAAGCGTTGCACGAACGGCAGCCACTTACCGCAACCTTAGGCGTCAAGTCACAAACCCTTTGGTTTGGTCACGGGGGCGGCGGCGGGGTTGATTGGCGTGGGAGGTGGCGAGTTCCGCATACCCGTCCTCTTGTATTTGTTCCGCGATCAAATCAAGACTGCGGCGGGCGTGAATCTCGTCGTGGGCTTATTCACGGTGTGCCTCGCCTTCATCCGCCGCTGGGGGCAGCATGCTTGGACGGCAGATGATGTGGTTCTTACCTCGGTATTCGCGCTAGCTTCCCTTTTTGGAGCCGTGCTCGGCGCCCGCCGAGCACATAGATGGTCTTCACCCCTTCTACTCAAGCTTGTTTGCGTGTACCTTCTAATCGTTGGAGCCTGGATGATCTTCGAGGCTCTTTCGCAGACAGATCACGTATGGTTCAGCCCGCAAGGGGCTATGAAGCTCGTGCTTGCCGCCGTTGTTGGCTTCGCCATTGCCGTAGTCAGCGCTGTTCTCGGTGTCGCAGGCGGCGAAATGAGAATCCCCGTATTGATGTATCTCTTTGCTACCCCCATCAAGGCGGCGGGCACGATTAGTCTAATGGTCTCGATTCCGACGGTGGGCGCGGGCGCCGTCACGTATCGCCGTCTGGGGCATGTGCCCAATCGCGTCTTGCTCATCGCCCTTCTTATGGCCGCTGGATCATTGGTGGGCGTGCTCATCGGCACTTCGCTATTACCATTTGTAAACAAGCACCTCTTAAAAGGCATACTCGGCCTTATTCTTTTGCTGGCCACGGCGGCTTTAACACTGCCCGGCTTCAACCAAGCAAAGCATGTGACAGGGAGAGGGTAGGCTAGGTTCCGATGCGAACATGCACCAGGATCGAGTGAATCGCCAGGGAGAGGGCTACTGCAAGAGAAGTCGTTAGGAGAGCGAGAGCGAGCGCTGTGCGCAGGATCGCTTCCTGCCGCAACCGTTCGCCGAACCACCACAGGAGTCCCAAAAAAACTACTGCCAAGGGGATGAAGGAATAATCCACGATCGGGTGGGACGTGATTAAGAACCAGCGAGCACCGGGGTAGTTGGCTGACAGCCACTCGTCGAGGCCCGCACGGGGCAAACCCAGAAGCCAGCTGCCATAGAGGACGTGATAGGCCCAAAGAGGTAGTACCGCGAGGCCCACGTATACAACACTCATGGCCAGACGCACAGTGGCCCATGTTGGCGGGAAGCCCAGCGCTGCCATCACATAGAAGGCGACCGCGCTTCCGCCCGCCCAGCCAACGGCTTGGCCAAATACAGTCCCGAGCGTAAGAACGAAGCCCCACACGTGGTAGTATTCTTCGGGAACAAATCCCCGTCCCGCGCCCAGAAGGAGCCAAGCGGGCTTGCTCGCCGCCACTATAAGCATAAGCACGACGGTTACGGTGAACGCGGCGGCGAGCGTGGGAGCACTCCATGTGCGGATCTCCTCGAACCACTCGGACCTCCTATCAGCGGCGATCTCAAGTTGGTTCATGGGCTTCTCACATTTTTACCGAACCCGACCCGACAAAGGGCGAAAATCCGCCCTTGCCATCTCCCAGCAGCAGGATGACCGAATTGTAGCTTGCGGAAACCAAAGCAAGATCCGTTTTCCTATCGCTGTCAAAGTCGGCAGCGGCAAGGGCGATGATATCCTGGCCGGTCTGGATAACAGGCAGCGGCGTGAAACCTCCCTTCCCGTCACCCAGGAAAACATACAGCTCGCCAGAGCTTCGGGTCGATACGATTAGATCCGCCAGTCCGTCACCGTTAACATCCGCCACCGCTAGACCATG
>JACPFH010000034.1 GCA_016183075.1 Deltaproteobacteria bacterium
CATTCCCAAACATTCCCCACCATCTGGCGGCAGCCAAAGGCGCTCTCTCCGGATGGGAAGGCCCCGACGTCGACGCACCCCAGATACCGAGAATCTAGATTCGCCCGATCGGGAGTCGGCGGATCATCTCCCCACGGATATCTTCTCTTGCGTCCCGTGAGGCCTTTTCCGTCGCCAGTCGGCTCCGCGCTGGCTGCCATTTCCCACTCGGCCTCTGTAGGGAGTCTTCTTCCCGCCCAATTGCCGTAAGCCTCGGCCTCGTACCAGTTCACATGGATCACTGGATGATGCGCCTCCAGCGGCACAGCCCTATTGAAGTGTCGCCTGAGCCACCCGTGCTCGCCTCGCATCCAGTAGACGGGATGTTCGGCCCCTGTTTTCCTGCGCCATACCCAGCCTTGATAGCTCCACAGTTCCGGCCGCAAATACCCCCGCTCTTCAACAAATCCGGTGAATTCCACGTTGGTCACAGGCGCCCGTGCGATTCGAAAGGGATGGACCTCCACCGGATGGGCCCATTTCTCGTTGTCAAATACGAAGGGGGCGTCCGGGGTAGCGCCGAGGGGAAACGCGCAAAGGGCCACCGCCAACTTCAGCCGGAGTTGATTTTTCTGTAGCAATGCTCAACTGAGGCTCCGAGTATTCCAGAGTTTGCCGCATGTACGTGAAGGCTTCCCCATGCATATCCTCGTGCAGGACAGAGAGGAGATAAAGATAAGTCTCGCGGTCATCGGGATCATGATCGAGCCTCTGGATGACGCGATCCTGGACACGCTTCATATAGGCAAGGGTCTCCTCACGCGGCGGAAGGGGCAAGTTCCACCGGACATCGTGGTCTCCCGCGAGCGGGTTGCCGACCTTAAATGAATCATAGAGGTTCTCGGCTCCTTCTAAGAGGAAGCGGTCCGAGCCGAGTTCCCGCAGGAGAAAGACATCATAGAAGAAAGCGACATGCCCAAGTTCCCAAAGAAATGGATTGACGATTTCCATTGGCGGGACGATTAATTGCTCATCGGCGAGGTCGGAGACCAAGTCCAGGGTGCGCTTACCGGCGTCTTTCACGAACTGGAACAGATGTTCTCTCATAGGACTCCTCTGTTACACCGCGCCATGCTTCGTACCTCGTAATTCCCTACTTTTGTCTCCCAAAGGCCAATGGCGCTGAGCCGTCTACTCTCGAATGACGAGTCCGGCAGCGCCTAAGACTTCCCCCAAATTGGGGTAGAAGCCGTGGGCCTCCACACCGCAGCAGCGGTTGAAACGGCTGCGGAAGTTCTCCAGGGCGATGACGGCTGCCATCTCGACGATCTCAGCCTCTGAGTAATGCTTCCGCACACGATCGAACAGCTCGTCGGTCACCTGCTGCGGAGTCCGGGTCATGGCCTCTGCCAGTTCCAACGCTACTTTCTCAGCCGGGTTGAACAGATCGCTCTCCCGGAAACGATGCACCGCTAGGATCTTTTCGTGTGGGGCATCTGCTTTGCTAGCGCCGCTAGCATTGGTATCCGTTCAGTACGGACACCCCACCATGCCCGCGGCCCTCACGTTAAGCAGACAGCGGAGCTGCTTGGGAAGCCGCCCGGACTGCTCCATGGCCGCTCCCATGGCTTTCGCAGCGTCCAGGATGGGCGGGCAATGGGCATACACGCCCGTGCTGTTCAGCACCGTTCCAAACGTACTCCAATCCTTTTGAAAATGGATTCGGCTGTCGGCGGGAACCTCCTCTTCTTTTAGCGGGCGAATCCGTGGCATAAGACACCTCCGTTGACGATTACCGCAGCACCGCCGTTCCCTGGATCTCCACGAGCATCTCGTCCCGAGCAAAGCCTGTAGCCAGGATATACTCCACGGATGGCCGGGGCTCTTTGAAGAGCCGCTGAAAAACGCCGCTCACCGGCTTCATGGCTTCGAGCCGCTTAAGAAAAATGGCGACCCGTCGCATATCGCGAAAAGAGCCGCCTTGACTCTCCAGACAGGCTCTCAGAGATTCAAAGCTCGACTCCGCTTGCGCCTCCTCAGTGGCTCCGGCACCACCTGTGCCGGAAAGAAAAACAAATGGCTCGGAGACCAAAGCTCTCAAGTACGCACGAGGCGGATCGTACTCTACTCCTCGCTTGGGGATGATCTCAGAACGCACCATGGCAGTCGCCTCGATCTCTACCAGCGCGTCTTCGTGCCGAAACTCGGGCACGAAGATGCTGGCGCTGGCCGGGCGTGTCTCATGGGGGACGAAAACCTTTTGCCGCACTTTCCCCACGGAGTCCCAAATCTCCCGTCCCTTCATGTAGACAACAATTCGCAGAATGTTCTCAATGCCGCACTTTCCCCACGGAGTCCCAAATCTCCCGTCCCTTCATGTAGACAACAATTCGCAGAATGTTCTCAAAGCGACTTCCCGTCTTTTGTAAATCCTCTCGGAGCCGAGCCATGGTCAGCTCGGCCTGCCCTGTGGCGTCGCCTCCTCCAGACCCATCCGCCGAAACGATAACGAATGCCTGGCCATCTAACTCAAAAAACCTGTTCCGCATGAACACTCCTTTCCCTCGCTCCTCTCGATTCGCTTCTAGTAATCTTCCACGTGATAGCGCTTCATGAGATTGATGCGCCGCTCTTGTAGATCATCGTGGACGAGCTCGGCGGCCACGATACCATCCTTTCCGCCGCCCCGCTAAGAGTCCAACGCTTCACCTTATTTCTAAATTTCTAATCGGCGCATTAGCCGAGCAAATCTCGTGCCACGTAACCTCCGGTAAAAGTGCCACAACCTGCACAGGCCCTTCGAAGTAGGCTACTTAGAATACACTCCTCGCTCTCAGAAATAAGAAATGAGCGTTGGATTGTTCCTATCGGTAAGACAGCGTCAGGTTTATTCCGAGCGTGAGGTCCCCCGGCAACACCTGAACCTGCTCAAATTAGGTATCCTAACCTTCACATAAGCGGCGGCGCTTATGGCATAGAGGGTGCACTTGCTCGACCAAAACGCTGCGGGAAAGGAGTTCTTATGTGTCAAGGGTGCGGATGCGATCAGTATACAGGAAAGGGTAAGCAGGTGGTGCTCGATAGAGCCGTGGAGATCGTCAAGGAGCTGGGCCTCACGGTTCAGAACCTGGACGATTACGAAGACACCGAGCTGATCTGCGACTTCATCGCTCCCTTTGGACGCCAGGATGACGATGTTTTTAAGACTGCCGTGTGGGAGGCCAATCTTCACATGAGCATGGCCCGGCTCAATCGCCAGGAGCGTTACAAGGCCCATGTCCAGGCCTTCCGGGACGTTTTCTCCCGCTTACCCGCGCAGGCTGACCCAAAACATATCGTCACCGTCTATCACCAACTTGAGCAAATGGTCCACGAGCTTGACGAGGCGGATCTCGCTTCCTTGGACGCGGAGACGCGGGATGCTCTCCGAGCGGTAAAGCGCGTCCACGCTGACCTAGCGGTCAAGGCGGCGAGGCTAAAGCAAAGGTACGGTCTGTAGCCAAGGACCCATAGAAAAAGGATGCCGAGTTTGTAGATAGGCTCGCGCGAGAGTACGCCCGAATACTTGGCTTTAAGTAGAGATCCTATAGGAGCGACGATATGGCTGAAGAGCGAGTCGTTACCAGCGCATGCGTCCACGATTGCGGCGGCAAATGCCTGCTCAGGGTGCACGTCCGCGACGGCGTAATTACCCGCATCACAGGCGACGATGGCGAGGAGCCCCAGCTTCTGCCCTGCCTCAAGGGCCGCGCTTACCGCCAACGGATCTACCATCCTGATCGCTTGAAGTACCCTCAGAGGCGAATCGGCGAGCGGGGAGAAGGACGCTTCGAGCGCATTTCCTGGGACGACGCCTTGAGTACCATCGCTCGGGAGATGGTGCGGATCAAGAAAACGTACGGCCCTGAGGCGATTCTCGATGGAAGCGGCCCGGCGAATCAAAGCTTGCTACACGGGACATCCCGGTCGTCGCTGACTCGGCTACTCCACATGTTTGGCGGGTGCATTGGCAGAACAGGGCGTATGTCCGATGCTGCCGCGATCGCGGCAAGCCGGTGCACCCTGGGAACGATTCATACTGCGAGCGATCCCGAGGACCTGCTCAATTCCCGCCTGATCATACTGTGGGCCTGGAACCCGGCGGAGGCGGTTCACGGCACACTGACCAACTGGTGTCTCACCCGGGCGAAAGAGAACGGGGCATCGATGATCTCGATCGATCCCCGTTATACCCGCACGGCAGCCACATGGGCGGATCAATGGATACCCATTTACCCGGGCACGGATGCCGCCATGATGGTAGCCATGGCCTATGTGATGATCATCGAAGGGCTCCATGACCGGGCTTTCCTCGACAAGCATACAACGGGCTTCGACGTCTTTCGCTCCTACGTGCTGGGCCGGGAAGATGGAGTGCCCAAGACACCGGCCTGGGCCGAAGAGATCACCGGCGTCTCACGAGACATCATCATCGATGTGGCGCGCCGCTATGCGAGCACGAAACCGGCGGCCCTGATGGCCGGGTGGGCTATGCAACGCACCGCCTATGGTGAGCAGGCCTTTCGCGCAAGCATTACCCTATCTGCTATGACCGGGAATTTAGGTGTCCCCGGCGGAAGCGCTGGAGGGCACTACGAGCTGGAGCCTTGCTACCCTGAGCCATTCGGCAAGCTCCCCGTTGGCCCCAATCCCATCGGGAAGACCATCCCGATCAACAAGTGGGCCGACGCTATCCTTCTGGGCAAGGCAGGAGGTTATCCCAGCGACATCAGCATGTGCTACGTCACCGCGCGAAATTTCCTGAACCAGATTCCTACTATCAACAAAGGCATCGCCGCTCTGCAAAAGCTCGACTTCATTGCGGTCCACGAGCAGTTCATGACACCCACGGCGCTGTATGCCGATATCCTGCTGCCGGTCACCACATTCTTTGAGCGCGAAGACATCTGCCTCACCCCGAGCTATGCCATCTACATGAACCGGGTGATCGAGCCCCTTTACGAGTGCAGGTCGGACCTGGAGATCTTAACCGACCTGGCCCGCAGACTCGGCATCGAAGGTTACAACGATAAGACCGATGAGGAGTGGCTGCGCAGCTTTGTTCCCGCATCGGCCATCCCTGACTTTGAAGCCTTCAAGGCCAGGGGCGTTCACCACTTTCGCAGCGAGCCTCCCCGGGTGGCTTTCGCGGACCAGATCAGGAATCCCGACAGGCATCCGTTTCGCACGCCCTCAGGGAAAATCGAGATTTACTCGCAGCAGTTGGCCGAACTGAACCAACCCGATCAGATCCCGCCCATTCCCAAGTACATCGAGCCCTGGGAGGGGCGACGCGATCCCCTGGCTCGGGAGTTCTCGCTCCAACTGCTGACCCCTCACCCCCGTCAGTTTGTCCATTCTAGCTTCACCAACGTGCCTTGGCTTCAAGAACTGGAAAGGCCGCAAGCGTGGATCAATCCTGTCGACGCCCGGGCGAGAGGCATCACGCCGGGAGCGGAGGTTCGCGTGTTCAACCGCCGCGGCGTGCTCGTTGTGACGGCGCTCCTCACCGAGCGCATCATGCCAGGAGTGGTATCTCTCGACGAGGGAGCATGGCTCGATCGGGATGCTTCTGGTACCGATCGGGGTGGTAGTGTCAACGTTTTGACGCGCGACGAGGACACCCCGTTAGGTGACGGGGCCACAACCCACAATTGTCTCGTGCAGGTGGAGAAAAGGTGAGGTCACGAAATGCAGTTGGGCTTTTACTTTGACCAGACGCGATGCACCGGATGCGACGCGTGTGTAGTCGCGTGCAAAGACTGGAAAGATATTCCGGCCGGATCGGTAGCGCTCTGCCGCATGGCTTCATTGGAGGGCGGCAGCTTCCCCAAGCCCAGCCTCAGTTTTCATCCCATGATGTGTTATCATTGTGCCCGGCCGCCGTGCGTGGACGCCTGCCCCACAGGCGCAATCAGGAAGTGGCCGGAAAACGGCGTCGTCGTCGTGGAAGGGGACTTGTGCCTTCCGGGCTGCCGGCTTTGCCTCAACGCTTGCCCCTATCGGGTGCCTCAATTCGCTGAGCACGGGCCCGCGCGCCTATGTGATTTGTGCCTGGACCGCTGGGAAGATGGCGGAAAGCCGGTCTGCGTTCTCGCGTGTCCCCAGCGCGCCCTGGATGCCGGCAACCTCGAGGAGCTCCGCAGCCGCTACAGTGGCCAGGCGCGAACGAAAGGGTTCCCCGATCCTGATCGGACCAGACCATCGATCCTTTTTCGCAGCAAGAAAGCGTAGCAGGGCACGGAGTTCATCCGAGGACACCTAATGACCGAAACGGAAGCACATGAATCCCCTCTCATCCGAGTTGGGATCTATCTTCCCAACGTGGGATGGGAGGGCTTGCCCACGCCGTCTGAGCTTGTGGAGTTTGCCGTCGCTGCTGAGCAGTTGGGCTTTGACTCTGTGTGGGTGGAGGACCGCTTTCTCCACAGGAAGCTGGGCATCCTGGAGGCCCTGAGCACACTTACCTTTGTCGCCTCCCGAACTGAGAAGATTCGGCTGGGCACATGCATCCTTCTCGTTAATTTACGGAGTCCTCTCCTCGTGGCCAAGATGCTTTCCACTCTGGATTACTTATCAGGTGGCAGGGTGGTCGTGGGAGCCTCTTTGGGAGGGAGCCCGGAGGAATACTCTTCGACCGGCATAACGATGAAGAGCCGGGTGAGTCGCTTCGCTGAAACTCTCAGGGCCATGCGTGCCTTTTGGGGACAGGGGAGCTTTCAGGGCGTATCGCGCCACTTTCAACCCGCAGATCTCCCGATGGAGCCGAAGCCCATCCAGCCGCGCATTCCGGTATGGATCGGCGGGAAGGCAGAACCCGTGTTCCGAAGGGTCGCGCTAATGGGCGACGGCTGGCTCGCCTCGAGCACGACTCCGGCCGAGGAGTTTGCCCGCGGTTGGGCCAAGATCCGGGAGCACGCCACGGCCGCGGGGAGAAATCCTGAAACCCTGGTGCCTGCAAAGTTTTGCTACATACACATCGAAAACAGCGCCGAGGAGGCGTTGCAGGTGCTCCAGGAGCGGCTTCCCCGCTACTACTCCGTCCCGTATGACGCCGCGCGGCTCACCTTGTACGGTCCTCCGGCCCGTTGCGTTCAACAGGCGCAGACTCTCCTGAAGGCGGGAGTAAGAACTTTGATCTTATCTACCGTCACACGTGACATCAGCCAGCTAGAGCGTGTGGCTCAAGAAGTGCTGCCGGCTCTCCGGCAGTAAGTAAACCGGCCGCACATACTGCATCTAGACCAAGGGGAGCACTTCCTTGGCTAACCACTCCATTCGCTCTAGAATTTGCACCGCATCCGGGCCTCGGACATCGAGTATCAGGTAGTCCACGCCGACGTTTTTGTAAGCGCGCACATCAGAGGCAATCTCCTCCGCATTGCCGATAAATCTTCTCCGCCGGCCAGGCACCGTCTCCATTTCTCGATCATAAAGCGAAGCTTTAAAAGCGACTGTGATCTCTCTTGGATTTCTTCCTGCCCTTTCAGCGTAGCGCGCAAGAGTGTCCAGATCCATCCTGAGGTCTTCCGGCTCCAGACGCGCTGTCGGCACACCTCCTATAGGATGCCACCCATCTCCCAACGCGGCCGCTCGCCTGAGCGCGCGCTTACTGTGTCCCCCGATCCAGATCGGGATGCGCCTTTTCTGTGCCGACCTGGGCAAGAACTTGATTTCAGAAAAGCGGCAGTATCTGCCTTCGAAAGAGGGATTATCATGGGTCCAAAGCTCTCTAAAAACTCTAATGTACTCGTCCGTGACTTCGCCGCGATCTGCAAAGCGAGGCGCTCCTAAGAGCTCCTTGGCGGCGAGTAAGGGATTGCGGTACGGTGTGACCATGACGCTCGCAACTAAGCGAATCCGCTGGGTCGCGCCCGCAAGGAACGAGAGAACAGTCAGTTGTTCGAGCTGATCACCCGTGCCCGGATATTGTCCGCTTGCAGTGTAAGGATAGGGAGAAACGATCTTCTTAGGAATGACAATATGATCGGCCACGGTCACGCAGAAAAATCCTAGCTCTTCGCCGCGTCTGGCGAAGTGGATGAGGTATTGCGGTGTCGCCGTAGGACCAGAAACACCTAAATGAAGCCCGTACTCCATTCTAAGCCCTTTCTCCGTGTTAAGTTCCCTTTTCCGGGAAGGTATCCTGAGATGCCCCGGATTCTAGTTTAGCTGCTGGTGCCGGAGCTGATCCAACTGTTCTTGAAGTTGGTTCAGTTTCTGCCTGCGCTGGACGTTGTCTTGCCGCTGATCGCGCCGGACTTGGTTGAGCTGTTGCTCCTGCCGGAGCCGGTCCTGTTGGTGCTGGAGCTGATCCAGTTGCTGCTCCTGGCGGAGCTGGCCTTGGCGCTGCTCTAGCTGGAGTTGGTTTAACTGCTGTTGCAACTGGTAGAGTTGGTACTGCTGTTGGATCTGGTCTCCCGGCGGGCTCTGTAGCTGGTTCAACTGCTGGTGAATCTGGTTTATCTTCTGGTCGTATTGCAGTCGGTTGATCCGCTGCTCGCGCTCAAGCTGGTCTAATCGCTGCTGCCGCAGAAGCCGGTTCATCTCCTGCTGCCTCTGGGTAAGTGGGTCCTGCGCCGCCCACGCGAATTCACCGATCGCGATGAAATAAAGACCCAGAGCGACAACGACGTTAAGAGTTACAGCAGGCCTTTTCAAGGATGTCCTCTTATTCCCTATACGTGCCAAGTCTGCGCTTCTCTTTCGGTCTAATCAAGCTCCCGGGACCCTCCTCATAGAGCGCGGTTCGTTCGCTCCCTGGGCGGCGCTGACGGCGACAGTCGCCACTTTGGCGGGGGATCGCGGCAGCTCAAGGCGTGCCCGGAGCTTGAGTATAAGACGATCGCAGCCCTGATGATCGACAGCGACGGCTTTACGTAAGTCTCATCGAAAACCTAAGTCTGTCATGCTCGCGTCTTCAGAATTCTCAAAGGATCAAAACCATCTTACAAACGAGGGAGGATTGTCGGCTACTACTACAGGAGTAGGCCGATGGGCCGGGGGCTTGCTCAGGAAGGTTGCGGGTGGCCCACCGGAATCGTGGAGCGAAGCGTCATCTCGTCCAGCTCCACCACGGCTATATCTCGAGAGATCGAGTTGGCGAAAAAGGCC
>JACPFH010000134.1 GCA_016183075.1 Deltaproteobacteria bacterium
AATGGAGCATGAACTTTTTGTAATGTTCCCCGATCAGGGCATCGATCTTCTGCTCGTCCGACGCGGTTCCCAGCGTGGTGACGACCAGGGCCTGGGTCTCTCCCCGGGTGAATATGGCCGAGCCATGGGTGCGCGGCAGAACCTGGACCTCGCAAGCGATGGGCCGCACGTCTTTTAGACCGCGACCGTCGCTGCGACGGCGCTCCTGAATGATGAGGCGACGGAAGTGCTCCCTTTTCAACTCCTCGAAGGTCGCCGCGATTTCTTTCTCCCTTTCGGGATACTCGATCAAAGCCTGGGAGATGACCTCGCTCTTAAGCGCATCGAAACGGCCATACCGCTCCAGCTTGTCCTGAATCTCGATGGCTCTCTTTAGCTTGTCCTGGGCCAATTCGCGGATCCGTTGGGAAAGGCTTTCATCTTTTTCGACAGCGGGCACAGGCCGCTTTGGTTTGCCTACTTCGCGCTTGATCTCATCCTGGACATCGAGGAGACGTTGAACGGCTTCGTGCCCGCGGAAAAGCCCCTCCAGGATCGCGTCCTCGGGCACCATGAGCGCCCCGCCCTCCACCATCACGATGGCATTGCGGGTTCCGGAGATGAACACGTTGACATCGCTCGTCTGGAGCTGGCTCTGGGTGGGATTCATTACCCACTGTCCTTCGATCCTTCCGACGCGGATGCCGGCGAGAGGTCCACCGAAAGGAATATCCGACACCTCCAAAGCCACCGAGGCCCCGAGCATCGCCACCACGTCGGGATCGTTTTCCTTGTCCGCCGACAGAACCGTGGCGATGACCTGCGTTTCGCATCGCAACCCATCAGCAAAAAGCGGCCGGATCGAGCGGTCAACCAAACGCGAGGTGAGAACTTCCTTTTCCGACGGCCGTCCCTCCCGCTTGAAAAAGCCGCCGGGAATCTTTCCGGCGGCTCCTGGTAGTCCACCGTGAGCGGGAAAAAATCCGTATCGAGCCTGAGCTCTTTCGCCGCCACGGCCGTGACCAGAACCACCGTCTCACCGTACCGGACCAGCGCAGACCCGTCGGCCTGCTTCGCCAATTTTCCGACCTCTATGGATAGAGGACGGCCGTAGTATTCAAATTCGACTTTCTTCATATAGTGTAATCCTAATAGGACCGGGTATGCCCAACGGAAGCAAAAGGGGAGGCGAGAAGCAGTTGAGGATCACTACTTCCTGATTCCCAAGCGTTGGATCAGACTCAGATATCTCGGGTGATCGTTCTTCTTGAGATAGTCGAGCAGCCTCCGCCTCTGCCCTACGAGCTTCAGGAGGCCTCGGCGGGAGTGGTGATCTTTCACGTGAACCTTGAAGTGTTCGGTGAGGTAGTCGATGCGCTGACTGAGCAGAGCCACCTGCACTTCAGGGGAACCAGTGTCCGTGTCGTGGAGCTTGAACTGTTGGATAACCTCCCGCTTTTGCTGCTGAGCAATTCCCATGTCTATTTTCTCGCTTTTTACGGGAATTTCTATCACACTACTTCGACCTTGTAAAGCGAAGGGTTCCTCGGCGAAAAACATAATTTCCCCGATGACGCTTTTATGGTAAACTAGTGCGAGTCATGAGCCGGACATCATATCTTACCGGCGTTTTCCTGCTGTTGTGCTACCTGGCTTTTCCCGTCGGTGCGGCCGACATTTACCGCTGGGTCGATGACAAGGGCGTGGTCCATTTCAGCGATAATCCGTATAACATCCCGCAGAAGTACCGGCAAAACACAACTCAAATTAAGGCCAAAGAGCCTCCCCCCGGCCAGCAGTCAAAAGCCCCGTTCCTGGATAAGGCTTCCAGCCGGTTACAAAAGAAAGGCGCCGTGGTTATCGTTCCGGCTACTCTCAATGAAAGGGCCGAGGGCCAATTCATCGTTGACACCGGAGCCAGTTACACGATGATCTCCCATGCTACGGCGAAAGAATTGTCGATCGACCTCAGCCAGAAGTTTCCCACCATGCCATTTCAGACCGCCAACGGGGTCGTCCACGCTCCACTCGTGAAGCTCGACTCGATCGATGTGGGGGGACTACAGGTCCGCGACCTCACGGCGGCCGTCCACGACGTTTTTCCCGACGCGGGTATTTCAGGACTTTTGGGTCTCAATTTTCTCAGCAACTTCCGCCTCGACATCGACACGGAAGGCTCCATCCTCCACCTGGAAAGGAAATAGCCGAAATCGCGAGGCCGGGGAGCCCCCTCAACCGGGAAGATCCATCAGGGAGCTTCGCGCTCCGAGCCCCTGCCGCGCCTCCCGCAAGTAGCGCCGGACATCGGCGATCAGCCGGGGACGATTGAGGCGGAGCGGCAGGAGCGCGTAGTTCAGATAGTCTCCCCTTAGGAGATGGCACTCCTTGCACGCGGCAACGATGTTCTCCGAGACATCCCGCCCCCCTTTGGCAAGGGGAACGATGAAGTCCTTGACCTTGGAGTCGAGCCTGCCGCCGAAGCACGAGAGCCTGCGCCCGCAGTAAGCGCACAGCTTGGCGAGGTGGTAGGCGCGCGCGCAGAAAGATTTAACCTCCGCCATGATTCACCGCGGTCCGTCATGAGCAACCGCTTACCGCGCCGCAGTTCATGCACTTGTAACAGGCGCCGCTCCGAATCATGATCGCGCCGCAATCCGGGCAAGGAGGCGCATCCTGCTGGTAAAGGCTGGTGACGCTGCTGATCGTCGCGACGGGGGCTCCACCCCGGGGGCTCTGCGCCATGAGCGGGGCGGCCTTTTTGCCGTTGGCGCCTTCGTCCGCCTCCGGTCTTACAATGCCCACCTCCCGCTGTGCCTCGCCGTCCAAGAACTTGGTCGCGAGCCAGCGGAAAATATAATCCATGATCGACTTCGCCATCGGAATATCCCGATTCTTGGTGAATCCCGAAGGCTCGAAGCGCATATGGCTGAACTTATCCACCAGGACTTTCAACGGCACCCCGTACTGCAGCGCCATCGAGATCGCCGTCGCGAAGGAATCCATCAGTCCGGAAATGGTCGATCCTTCCTTGGACATGGTGATGAAGATCTCGCCGGGTTGCCCGTCTTCGTACATCCCCGCGGTGATGTAACCCTCGTGTCCCGCGATATCGAACTTGTGGGTGATCGACTTACGCTCATCGGGAAGTTTGCGTCGGAAAGGGCGGGATTCCTGGGGCGGGACCTTCGCCGGCTGGCTCTCGGCCTTCGACGTGTTCAGGGGCTGGGTCCGCTTCGAGCCATCCCGGTAGATCGCCACGGCCTTGAGCCCCAGCCTCCAGGCTTCGATGTAGGCCTCCATGATCTCCTCCACCGTCACATCACCGGGCATGTTGATCGTCTTGGAGATCGCCCCGGAAATAAAGGGCTGGACTGCCCCCATCATTTTTAAGTGGCCGAGATAGTGGATGGAGCGGCGCCCGGCGGCTGGCTTGAAGGCGCAGTCAAACACCGAAAGGTCGGCATCTTTGAGGTGAGGCGCGCCTTCCACGGTTTCGTGTTCGTTGATGTAATCATAGATTTCCTGAATTTGCTTCTGATCGTAGCCGAGCCGCTTCAGCGCGCGGGGCACCGTGCTGTTGACGATCTTTAAGAAACCCCCGCCAACGAGCTTCTTGTACTTGATGAGAGCGATATCCGGCTCCACGCCCGTCGTATCGCAGTCCATCATGAAGGCGATGGTCCCGGTCGGGGCGAGAACCGAGATCTGTGAGTTCCTAACCCCGTGCCGCTCCCCGGCCGCGCAGACAAGATCCCAGGCCTCCCGGGCCGCCGTCAAAAGATCGAGGGGGACATGCGACGTAGAGAGCCTCAAGGCATGGGAGCGGTGCTTGTTGAGCACCCGAAGCATAGGCTGGCGGTTAAGCTCGAAGCCTTCAAACGGCCCGATTGCCGCCCCCATGCGGGCCGACTGAAGGTAGCCTTCGCCCGACATAAGCGCCGTCACGGCGGCCGCAAACCCTCTACCCGCCTCCGAATCGTAAGGAAGCCCCAAAGACATCAGAAGCGCGCCGAGGTTGGCATAGCCCAATCCAAGCTCCCGAAACGAATGGGCGTTCGCCGCGATGTCAGGCGTGGGATAGGAGGAGTTGTCCACCAGGATATCCTGGGCCAGGATCATGATACCGACGGCACGGCGGAAAGCCTCGACATCGAAGACTCCGTCGTCGCGCAAAAACTTAAGCAGATTCAAGGAGGCGAGATTGCACGCGGAGTCATCGAGATGCATGTACTCGGAGCAAGGATTCGATGCGCTGATGCGGCCCGAGTTCGGGCACGTATGCCAGTCGTTGATGGTCGTGTCGAACTGCATGCCGGGATCGCCGCAGGCGTAGGCCGCCTCGGCGATCATTTTGAGCAGGTCGCGCGCCTTGTAGGTCTCACATACATCGCCCGTGCGCACGTACCGGGTCTTCCACTCCCGGTCCTCAAGCACGGCCCGCATGAACTCCTCGGTAACGCGCACGGAGTTATTGGCGTTCTGGAAAAAGACGCTTCCGTAAGCCGGCCCATCCAGACTGGAGTCGTATCCCGCCTCGATCAGGGCCCAGGCCTTCTTCTCCTCCTCCACCTTGCATTTGATGAACTCCGCGATGTCCGGATGATCGACATCCAGCACGACCATCTTCGCGGCACGCCGGGTCTTACCGCCTGACTTGATCACCCCCGCCGACGCATCGGCGGCCTTCATGAAGGAAACCGGCCCGGAGGCCGTCCCACCGCCGGCCAGTTGCTCCTTGGCGGAGCGGATCTTGGATAGGTTGACGCCGGAGCCGGAGCCCCCTTTGAAGATAATCCCCTCCTTGCGATACCAATCGAGAATCGACTCCATCGTGTCC
>JACPFH010000135.1 GCA_016183075.1 Deltaproteobacteria bacterium
CAAAAAGCCTCTTTCCAACATGATCTGGGTAAACAGGGTCCGCATCGCCTGGCCGTTCACGTGGGTAAAAGAGAAGTGAGCCAAGGGGGGGATGCCTGTGATCTTAATCGACAAGCCGGCTCGTTCCGCAGCCGAACGCCACCCTGATTGTATCTGCTTGCCAACCTCGACCAAGCGTTTGGAAACATCGCACCGGTGGTGCTTTCCGATTGTCGCCAAGGCGGCAGCTGGCCCTATCCTTTCCGTCCAATACGTACTGCTGATAAATGTGCTCTGCGCTGCGTCCATCACGTCCCGTTTGCCGATAATGGCCGCCATCGGATAACCATTACTAATCGCCTTTGCAAAAACCGCGATATCCGGCGTGACTCCATACAAAAGGTGGACTCCGCCCGTCACCATCCGCCACCCAGACGTGACCTCATCGAAGACCAAGACGGCCCCAACGTCTGAAGCGATCTGCCGAACCTCCTGCAGAAAGCCATCTTGGGGTTCCTCGCTCCTCACAGGCTCCATCACGACCGCCGCCAACTCATTGCGATGCCTATCCACGATCGCCCGCAGCTCATCGGTCCTGTTGTAAGAAAACGGTACTGCCGTTCCCGTAAGGCCGCGGGGAACACCAGCGGGCTGCAAACCGGGAAGCAAATGGCCATCTAGGGCACGGTCGTCGCTGAGATTTGCGGCCAGATACCAGTCGTGCCAGCCGTGATAGCCGCAGAACGCGATCTTGTCCCGGCCGGTGATGGCACGCGCTATACGCACGGCAACCGCCATCGCCTCCCCGCCACAACGGGCGTAACGCACCATATCGGCCCACGGATGCAACGCACACAGCAATTCAGCCAGTTCTACTTCTTCCGGGCAATTCAAAGTCGCCATCGAGCCGGAGCTGATAGCACCACGCACGGCGTCATCCACCTCTGGATCTGCGAAACCCAGAATGCAGGCTCCAATCCCACAGGAGGTCATATCGATATATCTCCTGCCGTCCAGATCCCAAACTTCAACCCCTTTTGCTTTGGAGTAGTAACTGGGCCACTGGCCGGGCGAGAAAATCTCAGGCCGCTTTGACAATAATTGGGTGCCCCCGGGAATTCTTCTCCGCGCACCCTCATAGTGTCTCTGACCAGCAGATTTTGCCCCTTCGCGCTTATCCATAAGGTCATACCGTATCGACGTGCACCTGGTCCGCCGAGCTCCTTTCAGCAGCATAGAGAAGGCCGAGGATCTTCTTGTCTTCAGAGAAACTATAGGGATATTCTCCTCCATCCCTGATCGCTTGGACAAAACACTTCATCTCCTCGATGTACGGATTTTCAGTTGCCACGTAGCCTTTCTCCTCGATCGCCTCAGGTTCGTGATACTCATCCCACCAACCCTTCTCTAACTGGAAAACCCGCACCCGCTTCTCACTCGAAACCCACTCAATCACTGCCGTCTCACTAATGAACCGAGCACTACGATACGCAACTCGCGAGATAACATCCACAAGCAAGCTTCCAAGAGCGCCATGCTTGAAGCGGAGAAGCACCTGATAAACATCATCGATGTCCAGGTCCAGCGTACTCAGTTTCTCCTTGAAGCAGGAGATCTTCTCGACATCTCCCAGGATCCAGGTGAGCCACACAAGTTCAAAGGGTACGATCTCACGACATGCCCCAGTCTCTCGCTTGGCAACATAAAAGGACCGGTAATCTTCCCAAGGATGCCAGTCAGGTAGATACTGTCCGAAGTGATGAGTAAAAGCCAAAATACTGCCGACGCTGCCGCTGCAAACCAAGTCCCTGATCACGCGGACCGAAGAATTGAAACGCATCGTGCAAGAAGGCACACCTACAATGTCCTTTCCACTGCATAACGTGATCACCTCATCCATTTCATTATCGACCACGCTCGCCTCGGTGAAGAAATGCTTTCCGTTCATGGCGGCGATCCGGGCATAAGGCATGTGGAGATCAGGCGGCGTCGAGATGATCATGACATCAGGGTCTGCAGCCATGGCTTCGTCGAAACCGGGGAAAGTCATGATCCCGTATCGCTCTTTCGCCTCTTGGCACCGATCGTCACGCGGGTCATAAGCGATAATTTCCCCAGCTTTAAGGTACTGTAAATTACGGATGCGGCGCTTGCCCATGGAACCCAACCCAACAATCAGAAATCGCATGACCCATGCTCCTTACACAAAAGAAATACCCGATAGATGAGTGTTCTACCGTTAAACCCAGTCATGCCACGTCGCCTCCAATGGCCTCAATCAACTCCATGGTCTTTACCGCATCCGCGAGGTCAGCGGCAGGATAAGCGACCCGGCGACCGTTCCTTACGCAGTCCAGAAAGTAACGGTCCTGAGCATACAGCCCTGCCTTGAACCGGACATCGACTTCGCTCACCTGTATCGGCCTTTCTTCGCCATCTCCGTCTACAATGACTCCCTGCTCCAATGGAGCAATAGTAACCCGCCGGCCCTTGCCATACAGGTTTACCGTCCAACGCCCAGGTGACATCCAGTTAGCAATATAGTGCCCCATCGCCCCGCTCTTAAAGCGCATGACCGCACCAAAGGAATCTTTCTGATCTTCAAACCACCGGCTAGAACAAGCGTGAACCTCGCCAACATCTCCGCCGAAATATCGAAGAAGGTCGATACAATGAATGCCGTTAAAGAATAGCAGTCTCCGGATCACCTCGTCAGGGTGGCTCCATGCCTTGACTTCAGCCAAACGCTCAGGAGCCTCAACCACTACAGAGACCAGCGGACCGACCTCCAAAATGGCCTCGCGAGCGCGTTGCATCACACTATAAAATCGCCGGTTAAGGCCAACCATATTCAAGCAATGTGTGGCACTGGCAATATCGAGTAGTCCCCTCGCTTCTGGAACCGAAAGCCCCGGCGGTTTCTCCAATAACGTCGGAATCCCGCGGCCTAGACAATCACCAGCTACTTCTACCGCATTCGCCACACTGGCAAGAACCAACACGGCATCCACCGACGTCTCATTCCACATTCGCCGGCAATCTGTAAACACCTGGCGAATGTTAAAACGCTCCGCCAAACCGTATATTCTCGGGTGTCCGCGATTACACAGGGCGACAATCTCTGTGCCATCGAGTGCAGTGAGAACTTCTAGATGCTTTGCTGCGATATCCCCCGCGCCAATGACAGCGACCTTTAATCGACTCACACTTGTCACCTCTCCTAGCCATGATGCCGCCTTACGAGTAGTGCTGTCTCAAACCGGCCAACGGCCTCACTACTTCGTCACGTCCAATTTCGATCATCACCAATAAAAACACCAAATCTGCTTTCCTTGACGAACGACCACACGCTCGCGGTAACTGTTTAGAGCCGGATGACACTCCTGCCATAGACATAAATCTCGCGACCTTTGAGAGGCCTATTGTTCTCCCCGCCACCCGTCTTCTTTATGTCCCTGGCGGTTGGACGATGATCGTTGCGTCGAAACCATGTCCCTACGGTGTACCGTCCACCGTGTCGTAACGGGCAGTACTTTTCTGTGCCGAAATGGGTCGAAACTTGGGAGCGAAATCGAGGCCCAGGAAATGGAGCTGCTCCCGCAGCGCATCGCNNNACAATATAGTTGGTCAGATCGAACGCCGTAACATCGTCGGAAGCGTGATCTAGAGCGGCACTGTCAAAACCGAACAGGATCCATCGAGAAACTGCAGCTCCCGGCGCAGCCGACAAGGGGCTATACACGACGGCCGCCGTACTCGCACCGCACCGGATGCTGAAGGCGATTCCTGTCTCGTCGTCATGGTACCCGTCGAGGCCAAGACCGTGATTAACGAGCGACTCCGCGCTTTCTCGGAGCATTCGCCGGAAGATCCGATCCTTGTCGCTACGAGTCAAGCGGCGGCGGTAAGCCTCGGGATCGACAAGTTGTATCGCCGGAGTTCCCCCGATCAACCGTTCAGGCGCGACATTCGAAGCAACTGTGGAGTTCGGCATAACGCT
>JACPFH010000136.1:0-5956 GCA_016183075.1 Deltaproteobacteria bacterium
AAGACCAACATGATTGTGGTCTTGGTTCAGACCCCGCTTCCGTGCGAGCATGTCTATGTCCGCCCGGAGGAGATTGGAGAGGTGGTCCTGGTACAGTAACATCTTGCGGATCGCCGTTCGGCGCGTGCTGGAGATCGTTCGCTCCTTCAGTTGACAACGCCAACTCTGCGATGAAATAAATAAGCTGGCGAGTGAGGACAGATAACCATGCTTAAGGTCATACCTGTGGAAGAAGCCGTTTGGCTTGCCCTGGCCCACGACATCACGGAGATCGTTCCTGGAAAACATAAGGGGCCTGCGTTTCGCCGGGGTCACGTGATCCGTCCCGAAGACGTAGGTAAATTGCTCGATCTCGGGAAAGCCCACATTTACGTCATGCGGTTAGAGGAAGGGGAGATCCATGAGGAGGATGCTGCCCGAAGGCTGGCCAGGGCTGCAGCCGGTCCGAATATCAGCCTCACGGAGCCGGTGGAAGGGCGAGTTAATCTGGTGGCGGAGATCTCCGGTTTGCTCAAAGTCGATGCGGATCTCCTGTATCGCTTCAACGAGCTCGGGGACCTCATTCTGGCCACCCTTGCGGCTAACCGGTATGTCAAAAAGGGCGATGTCGTGGCGGGAACCCGCACGATTCCCGTGTTCGTGAAAGAGGATTTGGTCAAGCGGGCCGAAGCGATCTGTAAAGAGAGGCCCATTGTGACGATCCTCCCAATTCCCGTGCGGCGCATTCACTTGATCGTTACCGGAAGCGAGGTCTATACCGGCCGCATCAAAGACGGGTTTGAGCCCGTAGTGCGTCACAAGGTGGGTGAGATGGGTCTGGAAGTCGAGGCGGTTAAATTCGCCCCCGATGATCCGGACCGGATCGCTTCCCTGATCCAAGAGTCCCACCAGGCCGGCGCGGAGATCATTCTCGTGAGCGGCGGCATGTCCGTCGACCCCGACGATCGGACACCGGAGGGAATCCGGCGCAGTGGCGCCAGGGTGGAATCCCACGGCTTTCCGATTCTGCCCGGCTCGATGTTCTTGATGGCTTATTTGAAAGAGACGCCCATATTGGGACTCTCGGGATGCGTCCTGCACGACTCGGTCACCGCCTTTGACCTTCTCCTCCCCCGTCTTTTGGCGGGAGAGAAGATCCCGCGCCCGGAGATCGTCGCACTGGGCTACGGCGGGTTACAAAGAAAACATGAGCATTAAAAAGCTGGCGCCGTTCAAAACGTTCCAATCGTTCAAGGCGTTTAAACGGCGTGAACGAACTCGCTACCTGCTGCGGGAACAGTCAGAAGGGGGGAGAAGATGATCCTGAAGGACTTAAAGGACAGGTGCGATCCTCGGTGGGCTTGTCTCCTGGTTGTCGATGTTCAGAATGATTTCGTTCACGCCGAGGGAAGCGCGGGGCGAAGGGGCGAGGATCTGAGCGCCGCTCTCGCCGCGGTCCCAAGGCTTGTGCGGTTCATCGATGAGGCCAGGCGCGTTTCGTTGCCCATCGTCTATATCAAAACCACCCACAGCGAGTGGACCGATACGCCCGCCTGGGTTTACCGCAAGTCGCAGCAGAAATCGCTTTCGACCTGCCGCGAGGGAACATGGGGGGCGGAGTTTTATGAAGGGATTTCCCCGTCGTCCGGAGAGCGGGTCGTAATCAAGCACCGCTATAGCGCCTTCATCAACACGGACCTGAATACGGTCCTCAAGGCCAAAGGGATTCACAGCGTCCTGGTAACAGGGGTGGCGACAAATGTCTGTGTCGAGACGACAGCGAGAGACGCTTACATGTACGACTACTATGTTAGCGTAGTCGAAGACTGTTCGGCGGCCTACGATGCCCGGCTCCACGCGAACACATTGGAGAATATCCGCCGCCACTTCGGCCTGGTGGCCTCCTCCGATGAGATCATGGAGACTTGGCGAGACCTGCAGCAGAAAAAGGCTGTGGCGCTGTAAAATGATATAGGAAGTTCCTTTCCAGGCACAGTCACTGAGAACTCAGAAATCGCCCCGACGACCACGTACCGGCCCGCCGTCAGGGAGAAAGGAGCCCATCAGGAAATGTGTCCCAACTGCCAAGCCGGGCATCGATTTGCACCGAGGATGGGCACGAACTACTCCAGAGCGACCGCGACTTCGAGCCGCTCCCCAGGCATCTTGGCCTGAAGGTGGCAGGGCTGTCCGCGCCGCGCGAGCCGTAGCCCATATCCAGCGGAATCGTGAGCGGGCGCTTACCGCCCACCTTCATGCCCTGCAAGCCCTCGTCCCAGCCCTTGTGGCGAGCTTAGTGCTACCCAAATCCGTCGCACTCGTCCTGATCTTCGCAGTGGCCACAGTTAAGGCTCTACTCGTAGCCCTAAACTACATGCATCTCAAATTCGAAACATCGCTCCTCTACGTCATGGTCATCGTCCCGCTGCTCATCGTGGCCATTCTCGTTTTCGCATTGTTCCCCGATTTTGTCATCCATGGGCAGGTGCCACACGCGGCTCCTTTCTGATGGCGCGACAGGCAGAAGCAACGTCGCAACCCTTCCACTTTTCCCAACCGTCAAGCCAGGCCCCGGTTCCTGGTCAAGCCCATATGCGCCGCTCCCATTCGCTTTCTGACTCGATCGGCAAACCGCTCCGGCGTGCTGCGGCCGACAGGGTATTCCACCTCAATGGATTGGCGAGACTTGATCCGCCTTTTCGGCCTTGGTGAAGTCATAGCCCGGATATCCGACCCGGTGGTGAAAGATCCCCATTAAGACCTTGAAAAAGCTCTTCCGGATCAGATCCAGGTCCAGAAGGGTGATGTCGCACTCATCCAGCTGCCCATCGCTCATGACGGCGGTGGTGATTTTGTGAACGACCCCCTCGAGCTGGGCCGGAGTGGGCTTGATGAGGCTTCGGGATGCTGCTTCGACGCCGTCTGCCAGCATGAGGATGGCGGCCTCCCTTGTCTGGGGCTTCGGCCCCGGATAGCGAAAATCGGTCTCGTTCACTTCACCGTCCGAGGCCAGCTCCCTTGCTTTCTGGTAAAAGTACGTCATCGAACGCGTCCCATGGTGCTGTGAGATCATGTCGCTGACCCGCGGGGGCAAACCGATCTCCCGGGCCATCTGCAGGCCGCCTTTGACGTGATTTAAGATAACGAGCCGCGAGAGGCCGGGCGAAAGCTGCTCGTGCTTGTTGCTGACGTAGATCTGGTTCTCTACATAGTACTCGGGTTTGAGCATCTTCACGATGTCGTGGTAGTATGCTCCTACCCGCGCAAGAATCGGATTGGCACCAATGGCCTTTGCTGCACTTTCCGCCAGCGTCCCCACCACAATGCTATGGTGATACGTGCCAGGTGCTTCCACCGCAAGGCGCCTCAAAATGGGGGCGTCCAGGTTTGAAAGCTCCAGCAGCCGGATGTCCGTGGTGAGGTGAAACAAGCTCTCCAGCAACGGCAGCAGGAGCGATGCTATCATCACAGCGATGATCCCACCCGAGAAAGCCGGGACCATCTTCCACGCGAGAAACGAAGCGGGAGAAGGCTGCAGAGACAGCAGCTCCATCGTGACCATGATGACGACATTCAGTGAGCCCACCAGCAGCCCCGCTTTCACCATAGTCGATCGCTCTTTGTAATGGTGAATGCCATACAGCGCGGCAAACGATCCCACCAGAGAGTAAACCGCCAGCGAGATCTGTCCTGTCAGCACGCCCGCCAACAACGACAGGATCAACGAGAAGAGCAGGGCGACGTGGACCGTCGTCAATAACGTGGCGAGAATGGCGCCAAAGGCAAAGGGAACCGCGGGGTAGAGATGCTCGGGAACCTGAAGGAAAGGGTGCGTCGAGCCGCCAGCGACAATCCCAATGAGTAACAGGAAAAAACGAACCACGGCCAAATTCAGCACCAGAATCAACGAGACCAGTAAAAAACGACTCCGGGTGGAAGCCTGGCGCGAGGGATAGAGCACCAGGTAGCGCCACAGGAAATGAAGAAAAATGGCCGCCAGCAAGAAAAAGCCCATGAACTGGACTCCGGTGTTGCGGGGCCGCTCATGCTCCCGTAGCGCTTTGAGTTGAATGAGAATGCGCGGCGTGATTTCGTCGCCCTCGCGAACGATCACCTTCCTTTTTTTCACCTGAATGACAACAGGGTCGATGTTGCGCGCCGCTGCTTGCTCCCGGGCACGGGTCTCGGCGCGATTGAACGTAATGTTCGGAATGAGGATCTGCTCCAGATAAAGCTGGAGACTGCGCCGGTCGGAGGGAGGAATGCCTGAATCGTAGAGCTGGTCCCGGACGGCCGCCCGTACCTGGCTGACTTCTTTGATCGCCGAAACCTCCTCAACCCGCTTCTCCTCGCCGGAGGCGAGATTCCGCAACAGAACGACACGCGGGCGTGCCTGGGCCAACAGATCACGGCTGCTTAGGATTCCCGCCTCGTAAGCGCGCCGCATCAAATGCAGAAGTTGCTCCTCAAGCTCGTGGGCAAACTCATGAACAATGAAGACCTGCAGAGCTGGTTCGGGAACGGGATAGGAAAGTTGTTCTCGGAGTTGGACCGCCAATTTCGTACGTTGCGACGGGGACAGACGCCTGCCGGAAGACCTTTTTGTCTCGAGGACCAGAGCGCGTCCTTGTCCGAAGAGGTCGCGAATCTGGCGCTCCACACCGGCGCTCAGGCTGGGGTCATAATCGAACACCCAGGGGACATCTTCCGCGGCTTCCCGTGCCTTGACCTGGGTAGCTGCGGGGTCCTCGACGGTAAAATCCGTGGAGGCTTTCACGTCTTCGCGGGCGATGTCTCCTGCTGCGTACCTCCGGATGCCCGTGTATTCCAGCTGCACAAGCAGAAGAGCCAAAATCCCGGCCACAACGAGTCCGCAGCCGAAATCACGCCACGTCATCTGACAGGCGAGTTCAGAACGAAGATGGGAGAGGAGACCGCGGGGGCTTCGCCCCACCGGGCGCGCTTCCTCGATCAGCTCTTCATGCCGGCGAAAGAGTCTGCTTGGAGACTGAGACACTGTTAGGGCCCGTCCGAATTGGGTTTGAACCCGCACCTACTTCCACCCAACCGCTCCCCCGAAAGCTTTTTACGTTGCTCTCCTCCGGTGGCTCTCGAACGTGGATACGCCAGGATACATAAGGCAAGTCGAGTTTTCATTATACCACGAAAAGCTCTCCTCCTAAGTCCTGAGAAAAAAAGATACTCGGGTCCCAGCGGCTTTGCTGTAATAGCTCGCGTCGCGGGCTTTTCGATGAAAATCGCCGCCTGCATCCTATGCGGTGCGCTACGCATCATGCCACCCTATCCCGTGACGACCTCCTGTCAAGCTGGTTGATTTTGTCCTTGACCATAAATGGGAATCCGCTTACGTTTGATGAGGTAGGAAGAAATGGCAAAGCGGGGTGCTTACTGGAAGCCGATTTTTATTTTCTGTGTCTTAACCCTCTTTTTCGCGGGAAGGTACGAGGCGGCGCAGGAAAAATTGCGAGAGGCCGTCATGTTTGCTGAGGCTGCGGGCCAAAAGGTAGAATTGGCCATCGCCCTGAATAACCTTGCCGAGGTCTATCGGCTTAAGGGCGAGAGGACTGAGGCACTCAACTATTACCGACGTGCGTTAGCGATCTATGACGAGATCGGACATCAACCTGGGGTTCGGATCGTACGGAAACAGATCGAGGAGACTCAAAAGGCTCCTGGTGGACCAGGTGAGGCAAACCTGGAGGGAACCATGCCACCTGAGCAAGAAATTTCTACCAGCCTAAGAGAGCGGCTTATTCATCAGGCCATCGAGCAGGTAAAGCAAAGGGTGAGGGATCGGCAAAAGGAGAAAGAGGAAGGCTATCGTGACTAATGGCGGAGGGGTGGAAATTGAGAGAAGCGGCAATGAGCCTTATGGCGAGGTCGCGGGGAACTCTCCGCTTATGTGCGTCAGCCGTTCCAGAGCGACAGGATGAGTGGGGTCGAGCTTCAATGCCCG
>JACPFH010000136.1:5998-15780 GCA_016183075.1 Deltaproteobacteria bacterium
CCTAGGGCCCGCAAGTCTTCTCCCTTCAGAACCAGGAGACGCGCCTGCCAGGAAGGCTCTTGCGCAAATTTCCCTTCGATCACTTCTAGGAAGTTGAGCGACTCCGTATAGTGGCTCAGGAGATAATGCGCCTGAGCCAGGTAGTAGTAGGCGTAAGGATTTGTGGAATCGATCGCAAGAGCTTTCTCCAGTCTAGATAGGGCCTTGTCGTAGCGGTCAGTTGTAAGCAACTCCCTTCCTTCTTCGGTCAGTCTCAGCGAAGCCGCACGTTGAGGTGAGGTCTCAGAGGTAATCATCGAAAGCAACGAAATCTGCTCAGGCTGGGAAGCGAGAGGTTCCGGCGCCGATTGGGGGGTTTGCTCTCCCTCTTGTTTCTTTTCAGGAAAAATCATGGGCGTTTCGTCTGCCGTGCGCTCCGTGATTGTCTCCTTCCCAGTAGGCTCGGTTGGGGGTTTTACGGGAGCGGTCGTGGAGGCATCGGGCATCACGTGCGTTGGGGAGAGAGCGGTCTGAGGGCGCGGGCTTGCGCGACTCACCGGTAGATCTTCTTCACGGACAGTGTCATGAAAAATGGGTTTCGGAGGAGGTGGAGTTCGAGGAGAAATGACGGGAGGGTGGCCGGCCGTGCGCGGGAATTCCGCAAACCGCGGGGGAGCGGAGCGATAAACCGGTGGCGGAGCGCAAGCCGGGGACAAAGCGAAAGCAAGTAATCCCGGAAAAAAAGCGGCCTTCCAACCAAGACGAGATTTTGAGAACATGCCCTGTTCCAGAATAGCAGTCAAGTTTCCCTGTAGTCTATCGTGATCATGAGTGATGCCGAGCTCGGTAAGATGACTCAGGCATGAGAGCACCCTCCGCATGACTGCGGAGACTATCACGAATCGGATGAAACACGTGAGCGCTGGACTAATGCCTCCATCGGATTCCAAGGTTTCAGGTATGCCCGGGTAGGAAGTTCCTTTTCAGGCACCATCACTGAGAACTCAGAAATCGCCCCAGCGACCACGTACCAGCCCGGCGTCAGGAAGAAGGGACCCCCATCGGGAAGTGTGTCCCAACTGTCAAGCCAGGCACCGATTCTAACCAGTATTTTGGCGCCGTATTCTTGATGTTAGTTGAAACCCAGTCCCTATCTCCTTATCGGATGTCGCGCAAGTTCGCGCCTTGGCGAAGGAGTTCGTTTTGGACCTGCGTCGTCGGTATGGCGCGTGGAGCTGTCCCGTGGCGGGCGGCAAGCGCGGCGCACACGCCGGCTGCCTGGCCGGTTGCCATCGAAACGGGCATAACACGGTAGGAAGAATGGGCCTCATGGGTGCCTGAAATACAACGGCCGGCGACGAGAAGTCCCTCGACATCCCGGGGCAGAAGACAGCGCAGGGGGATATCATAGGCTTCCCCGGGCGGTAGCCGCTTGAGCATTGTGCCGGCGCCTTCGGGGTTGTGTATGTCCACGGGATACGTACTGCGCGCGATGACATCGGGGAATTTGCGCGCCTGTAAGATGTCATCAGCCGTCAGTTGGTAATCTCCTAGAATTCTTCTCGTCTCGCGCACTCCAACATTGACTCCGCTTTGAACGACATAGGCGCTCTCAAAACCAGGCACATAATGGCGCAAAAAATCCGCGATCTGGCGCATCTGGCGGCGGCTCTCCCACTCGGCGAACGTCAAATCCCACACGTCCGTACCTAGCACTTTTGTCACGCGTGTGCTGTTAACGCTAACTTCGCGGCCATGAGGGGTTGCAAAAAAAAGCATGTCCTCTCTGGATAGCTGAAGCTTCCCTTCGGCGGTGGCTTTGCGGATGAGATCCCAAAGTCCGTGCACGCCGCGCCATTGATCCGGATGCTGTTTGACGTAAGCCTCGAAGGACGCGCGTTCGAATTCGGTAATACGAAACATCAGCGTCATGGGCTGCACAAGATGGTCTTCTTCTCTGCCGATCTCGTAAGGCGCTCCCGCGCTCGCTGCTACATCCCCGTCCCCGGTGCAGTCGACGATGACGCGGGCGCGAATTACAACGGGACCTGTTTTGGTCTCAAACACGACGCCTCTGACATCGTCATCGCGGAGGACGTCACCCGCAAAGGCATGAAACAAAAACCGCACTCCAGCCTCATCGAGAAGATCCAGCGCGACCAGCTTGAAGACTTCCGGATCGAACGGCACGACGTATCCCGTCTCCAAGGAAGGTGAAATGGCCCCGCCGGCTCTAACCAGACGCTCGAGGAGGAGCCTTACCGCTCCTGCCAGGACCGGTTCTCCGGGGCCATGGTCCGTAGGCAGAAGCGTGGTCGAGCCTTTTTTTTCACGCCTTGGCCGTTGGGTATGATACGACATGAGAGGCATGACAAGAGCGGCCGTCGCATTGCCGCCGACAAAGCCGTAGCGCTCGGCCAAGATCACAGCGGCGCCGGCGTGCGCGGCGCCCAGCGCTGCTCCGAGACCCGCCGGCCCGCCGCCGACAATAAGGACATCCGTTTCGGCCGCCAGTTGCGCCATTCGGGGCGGCAAGCGGATGGCAAGCGGATTTTTCGGGTGGCCAAGGGGCGGCATCGCCTTTTTGCCCGAAATCGGGTGGCTGCTTATGACGGTTTCAGAGATCGGAACAAGCCACAGAGAATCTGGTTTGTTTTTTTCGCGCGTTCCTGGAGCGGCGGAAATTTCTCTTCAAGGCGCTTTTTGATTCGGTCCTTGGTATCCCAGGACCGGTCAAGAAAGGCGCACAGTTTTCCGGTGTTGAGGGCCGTGATCGGAGGCATGGGCATTTCCAGATCGGACAAAAACCCGGATACTTTCGACGCGTAGGGCAGCGGCACGAACGGGACTTTCTGAATGGCTGCAAAGATTAAAAAATGAAGTCGCATTCCTACGGCGAAGGACATGTGCTTCAGCAACCCGGCAACCTCGCCCGATGTATACTTTCCCTTGAGGACGCTAGCGCGCTGCGCATTTGCCATTTTCGAGATCACCGCGTGGGAGTGCTGGGGGTCCTTATTCTCTCCACCTTCCATGGGGACAAAGAGAACCTGGGCATCGTAGCGCTCCACCATGAAATCAGCGGCATTGGCGAGAATGGCGTGGTACTGCTCGATATTGAGATCGGGCGCCGCCGGGCCGGGCTCGCGGATTGAAAACCCCACCAGGTGATTATCCGCATGGATGCCCTCCTTCTTAAGCATTTCTTTTGTGAACGATTGCGGTTTCAGCAAGAGCGCCGGATCGCCGGTGATTTCAATCTCCTGAGTCACCCCCAGATCATGTAAGGTTCTCTTCGCTTCGCCTTCCCGGACGGTGATTATGTCGATCTTGTTCAGCGTCTCGACGGCGAGCTGTTTGGCTTCGGGCGTTTTGAGAGGACCAACACTAATGGCGTAGACCATCACCGGGATATTCAGCTCTTTCGCCCAATTGACGTCGCGCAGGTAGCTTTCGATGGATTCATCGTAGAGAATACCGCCTCCTCCAAGGACAAAGAGGTCGAGCTTGCACAGCTCCTCGAGAACTTGGTCTTTATGCATTTCTCGTATGGGTACCGCGCGTACCTTATGTCTTCGCTCCGTGTCTTTGGGATTGAACGAGAAGATGACAATGTCGAGGTCGAGGTTTGCGCGGAGTTCCCTCAGGATCACTTCGAGGATAGCCTCATCGCCCAGGTTCATCCCGCCGTAAGATCCTGAAATGGCGATGCGGTATTTCATTGGACGTTAGGTGAATTCAATCATCCAATCTAAAGCCGAGCCGGATCGTTACTTGCCAGTACTCAACCTTGGCATTCTCAATATAGGCGCCGGTTTCAACGACTTGAAACCAAAAAGCCCGTTATCGGCGACAAGGCCTATTTCATGAATTCGGCGTTGATCTGGTCCAGCATCTCTGCCCGGGGCTGAAGCATGTCTTGCCCCAGCTCGGCCAGGGGAGTCTCGCAGAGGTTTAGATCCTCGATGAACTCGGGCCGTGTGGGATCGTAATAAATCAGGCCGGTAAGGAATTTCCCTTCGGCGATCGCTGCATGGATGGCCACTATGGCCTGCATTTTGTTGGAGGGATCGTAGTCCTTTCCCAGCTTGTGCAGGATGATTCGGGAGCCGTCGTGCATCACAACTTCCTGATCTTTCCCCTCCTCGTAATCCACTTCAATGTTTTCGTGGTGGGGAATGAAGTCGACGTCGTGAATCGGATCGAGATGCTCCTTCGCGTATTTCAGACTCTTGGTTGAGCCTTCGTGGTTGTTGAACGTGACGCAGGGGCTGATCACGTCCAGAATGGCCGCTCCCCGGTGCGCCAGGGCGCCCTGGATGAGCGGGGCGAGCTGTTTGCGATCGCCCGAGAAGCTGCGCGCAACGTATGTCGCGCCGAAGGTAATGGCGAGCTCAGCGATATCAATGGCGGGAATGTCGTTAACTTTTCCGCCCTTCATCACCGACCCCTTGTCCGCGGTGGCGGAAAACTGGCCTTTGGTGAGCCCGTAAACTCCATTGTTTTCGACGATGTAGGCGATGTTCACGTTGCGCCGCATCATGTGGCAGAAGTTGCCGAGCCCGATAGCCGCCGTATCGCCGTCTCCGGAAACTCCGATGGAAATCAGACTGTGATTGGCCAGGTTGGCCCCGGTGGCGATCGCGGACATCCTGCCGTGGGTTGCGTTGAAACCGAAGGACTGGCCGAGAAAGTAGGCCGGGGTCTTTGAAGAGCAACCGATACCGCTGAGCTTGATGACTTTGCGGGGATCGACGCTGCTCTCATAGAAGGCCCGCATCACCGATGCCGAGATGGCATCGTGCCCGCAGCCCCGGCACATGGTCGAGGGGGACCCCTGATAGTCTTTTTCCGTTAGATGGATGCGATTAACTTTTTCTCCCGCCATTCTTCCGCTCCTGTTGTGAGATGTGCTTCATGAGCTTTGATCTGCCTGACGATTTCTCCCGCCGTCGCCGGAAGCCCGTCGTAGATGAGGACGCTGGCGATCCTGGAGCCCAACTCCGGCCATTCCTCTTTGAAGACGGCTGCCATCTGCCCGTCGCGATTTTGCTCGACCAGATAGACACGGTCGTGGGCGGCGACGAATTCTCTGGTTTCCTCCCCGAGAGGGAGCGCCCGGAGCAGCAAGTGATTGGTCTTTAGCCCTGCGGCCCGCAGCCGATTCCGCGCTTCCCGGACTGGCTCGTAGCTGGAACCAAAACAGATCACGCCTGTCTTGGCGCCATCGCTCGTCTCGATGATCGGTTTGGGCACATATTTTCTGGCCGTATCCAACTTATGGCGCAGCCGGTCGAGGGTTTCCTTGTAGTCTTTTTCGTCCTCGGAATAGCGCGCGTCGGCGTCGTGACCCGATCCGCGCGTAAAGTATGCCGCCTTGCGGTGCATGTTGCCGGGGAGCGTCCGGTACGGGATCCCGTCGCCGTCCGCATCGAAGTAGCGGCGGGACTTTTTCCCCTGTTTCTCCCACTGCTCCAACTGCGCTGCCGTGACCACTTTACCGCGATCGAAAGGCTCTTTTCCCAGCGCCAGGGGCTCGGAGGACCAGAGGTTCATGCCAAGGTCCAGATCTATCGCCAGCAAGACCGGCGTCTGGCAGCGGCGGGATCAGAATAATATGGCGCGTGTCACCGTGGGAGGCGTAGTACATGAGCTGGATATCCGATTGCTGGGTTCTCGTCGGCAGGCCGGTCGAGGGACCGCCCCGCTGGACGATGAAGAAAACGGCCGGTATCTCGGTAAAGTAAGCAAGGCCGATGTTCTCGTTCATGAGCGACAATCCGGGACCCGAGGTGCAGGTCATGGCGCGAGCGCCTGCCCACCCGGCCCCGACGACCATACCAACGGCGGCAATCTCGTCTTCCGCCTGAATAATCGCGTAGGTTGCCTTACCCTCCTTGGTCTTGCGCAGCCGGGGGAGGTAGTGCTCCATCGCCTCGGCGAGCGAACTGGACGGCGTGATCGGGTACCAGCAGACGACCGAAGCCCCGCCGAAGATCGCCCCCAGGGCGCACGCCGTATTGCCCTCGGTAATGATTTTTCCCTTGTTGCCATTGGGGATGGCCACCAGCTTGGCGATGCTCTGGGTAAAGCCTTTCTCCTTCATGTAATCGAACCCGGCCTTGATGCAGACCAGGTTGGATTCGATCACCGCGGGCTTCTTGCCGAAGGTATCCTCCAGGACTTCCTTGATGGTCTCCATGTCGATGCCGAAAAGATACGCCAGGGCGCCGACGTAGATCATGTTTCTCTGCTTGGTCCGGAGCGGCGAGGCGGGCACGATTTTCTGGATCAGCTTGTTGGCCGGGACCCCCAGGTACTGAACCCCGTCCCGTTTCAGGTTCGGCGCAAGCGGTGTGGAATCGTCGTAAATGATGATGCCCCCGTCGCGGACCCGATAGATATCCTTGGCCGCCGTGACGTCATTGAACATCACCATGATGTCTATGACGTCTTTTCGGCCCATGTAACCGTCGGCGGAAGCACGAACCTGGTACCAAGTCGGGAGCCCCTGGATGTTCGAGGGAAACATGTTCTTTGAGGAACAGGGGATTCCCATCTTGAAGATGGATTTAAAAAGGATGTTATTGGCGGAGGCGCTCCCGGTGCCGTTTTCCGTCGCTATGCAAATGTTGAGGTCGTTAATCGTCGGTGATTCCATACCCAATTTGCATCCTTCCCGCTACGTAACTAGCCATACTACATAATAAATTACCAACAAACGTGGACAAAGACAACAAATCCCGTTCCTACCCGGGCGTGTAGTGAGTCTCCGAATCCCAAAACTCTTTGACCTCTTGCCACGCCTTGCGCACGGCTTCATCAATATCGAGGGCCTTGGCGTACTGCAAAACGTCACCCATCGAGACAATGCCGGCCAGCTTTCCCCCCTCGCCTGTGATCGGCATGTTGCGGACCTCTCGGTTATACATTTCGGCCAGAACCTCTCCGATCAGAGCGGACTCCGGTGCCGTGACCAGTTCGGGTGTCATGACCTGGTGAATCGGGGTCTTTGTTGTGTCGATGTTTTTTACCGCAACCCGCTTTAAAACATCCCGTTCGGTAAAGATCCCCTTCGGCTGCCCGGCGCTGGCGACAACGATGCACCCGGTATCTTGCTGGATCATGGTCTCGATGGCGTCATGGATCGATGTTGAAGGCTCCACCGTCACAAGTTTGCCGGACATTATGCTCCCGATGGTCCGGTGCTCGGCGAGCCCTTTTCCCAACTCGACGGCGAGCTTAAGGATGCGCCGCATCGAGATGATCCCGACGATCCGCCCTTTCTCTTCCTGCACCAAAAGACGGCGAAATTTTCCTTCATACATCCTTTTCAGCGCATCCACGATGGGGGAGTCTTGGTGCACGGTTCGGACGGGAGACGTCATCACCTCCTTGACGCTCGTTGTTCTCGGGTCCAGAGGCTTGTTCATCACCCGCCTGAGCACATCTTTTTCCGTGAATATCCCCACCGGTGTCCCCTTGCTCGCGATGACCACCCGCCCGACGTTTTTTGCCGCCATCTGTTCCATGACGGCAAGGATCGCGCTCGTCATCTCCGCTGAAATGATCTCGTTACCCATGATCTCACGGACTTTATTGGACAGCATCAGGCACCTCCCTCGGGCAGGCCGAAAGTCCGGGCGCTAGAGGCTAGCGTTCCCCGCCCAGATGTATGCTAAATATGTCTCTTTTGTCCGAGCGGCGCAAGGGGAGACGGCCGCAGCGGCGGCGCAAAGATTGCGGGAGGCCACGAAGCGTGTTAGATTACGCTCGGTTTCATTAAGGAGGCGGCTCGATGAGCCGAAAAGAATTCGAATTCGACCACGAGATTGTCACCGAGACCGAAAAGAAGCTCAAAAAGCCCCCGCTTTACAAAGTCCTGCTTCACAATGACGACTACACGACCAAAGAGTTCGTCGTCCAGATCCTGCAGTATGTTTTCCACAAGGAGCATACCGAGGCCGTCCAGATCATGCTTCACGTCCACAAAAAGGGCATCGGCGTAGCCGGCGTCTACCCGCACGGGGTCGCCGAGACCAAAGTGGCGCTGGTCGAAAGCCTCGCTCGCCAGCACGAGTACCCGCTCAAGTGCACGATGGAAGAGGCCTGAGATGTTTACGAAGGAGCTCGAGTCGACGTTGAACCTCGCCTTGGCCGAAGCCAAGCGCCGGCGCCACGAATTCGTCTGCGTCGAGCACCTTCTCCTTGCTCTGCTCCAGGATAAGGATGCCAGCTTGGCGATCGTCCATTGCGGCGGTGATCTCGCGGCCCTCAGAAAAGGCCTCGAGGAATTTTTCCACACCCATCTGGAGACACTCCCCGAGGGCTGGAGGCGAGAGCCGCAGCAGACGATTGGTTTTCACCGGGTGCTGCAAAGGGCCGTGATTCACGCGCAGTCCGCGGAGAAAAGGGAAATCCACGGCGGTAACGTATTGGCTGCCATCTTCCGGGAGCCGGATTCCTACGCCGTGCACTTACTCGAACAACAGGGGATCACGCGTCTCGATGTGATCAATTATATCTCCCACGGGATTTCTAAAATTCCGGCGGCGGATGAAAGCCCGGCGGACTCCGAGGAGGGGATGGAGGAGGAAGAGGGCCCGCAGCCGGCCCGGCGAACCGATCCGCTCCAGGCGTTCACGGTGAACTTGGTGGAAAAGGCGCGCAACGGCCTGATCGATCCCCTGATCGGCCGGCAGGAAGAGATCGAGCGCACGATTCATGTTCTATGCCGCCGGCGCAAGAACAACCCGATCTACGTCGGTGACCCGGGAGTGGGCAAGACCGCGATCGCCGAGGGGCTGGCGTTGAGGATCTCAGAGGGAAAAGTTCCGGTAGTCCTCCACGATGCGGTCATCTACGCTCTGGATATGGGCGGCCTTTTGGCCGGGACGAGGTTCCGCGGGGATTTCGAAGCTCGGCTGAAGGGGGTCCTAGACCGGCTCAAGAAGCATGCCAACGCGATCCTTTTCATCGATGAAATCCACACGGTGGTTGGAGCCGGGGCAACCAGCGGCGGGTCGATGGATGCTTCCAACATTTTGAAGCCCCTGCTCGCCTCGGGCGAGCTTCGCTGCATCGGCTCGACGACGTACCACGACTACAAGAGTTACTTTGAGCGGGATCGGGCGCTGGCCCGGCGGTTCGAGAAGATCGAGATCTCCGAGCCCAGTCTGGACGAGTGCTATCAGATTCTCGAGGGGCTCAAGCCCCACTATGAGAAACATCACGGCGTGCACTATACCGCTTCGGCGCTGCGGGCGGCGGTGGACCTTTCCGCCAAGCACATCAACGACCGGCGCCTGCCGGATAAGGCCATCGACGTGATCGACGAGGTGGGAGCGCAGATCAAATTGATGCCGCCGGAGCGGCGGAAAAAGAGCGTTGTTCCCAAAGATATCGAAAAGATCGTAGCGAAGATCGCCAAGATCCCGCCGCGGAGCGTCTCCGCGTCCGACAAAATGCAGCTCCAGAACCTGGAGCGGGACTTAAAGCTCGTCGTCTTCGGCCAGGACGCAGCGATCGAGACCTTGGCGAGCGCCATCAAGCTCTCCCGCTCGGGCCTGGGCTCGCCGGAGAAGCCCATTGGCTGTTTTCTTTTTTCGGGCCCCACGGGGGTGGGAAAAACCGAGGTGGCCAAGCAGCTCGGGCGCATCCTCGGTGTGGAGTTTCTGCGCTTCGACATGAGCGAGTACATGGAGAAGCATACGGTGTCCCGTCTGATCGGCGCGCCTCCGGGCTATGTCGGCTTCGATCAGGGGGGGCTTTTGACCGACGCCGTCAATCGCAACCCTTATTCC
>JACPFH010000137.1 GCA_016183075.1 Deltaproteobacteria bacterium
CCCGCGTGACGGGCACCTGTCCGGCTGGGAGTTCGATTCGGGACATCGATGTAAACGGGAATGTGACCTGCGAGCCGGACGATGTGGGTACAGGGGACATCACAGCGGTCAACGCCGGAACAGGGCTTCAGGGTGGCGGCACAACCGGCGATGTGACTCTATCCATTGCCCCTTCCTACCAACTGCCCCAGCCGTGCGCCAATGAGAAGGTAGCGAAGTCCAATGGCGCCGGGGGCTGGGTATGTGCTGATGACAACGACACAAACTCCGGCGGCACGGTAACCAGCGTAGGCACAGGAGCGGGCCTTACAGGCGGGCCGGTCACGAGCACGGGGACGATCAGCGTCGCGACGGCCGGGATCACCGCCTCGATGCTGGCGGCGAACTCCGTCGATTCCGGCAAGATCGTCGATGGGTCGGTTGGCTCGGCCGACGTCAATTCCGCCCAGATCCAGCTACGAATCGGAAGCAGTTGCGCGGCAGGATCATCGATCCGCGTCATCAACTCCGATGGCACGGTGGTCTGCGAGGCGGATGATACTGGGGCGGGAGGTATAACCGGCACCGGCACGACCAACTTTGTCGCCAAATTCACAGGAGTCACTACGCTGGGAAACTCGGCTATTTTTGACGACGGCACAAAGGTGGGCATCGGGACGACGATCCCCAACGAGCAGCTTGAGCTTACGGGCAACTTCCGGCTCCCTGCCACCACAGCCACGACGGGCATCATCAAATCCGGCGCAAACCGCTTCATCCACAACTTTGGCACTAATAACTTCTTTGCTGGTGTGAACGCAGGCAACCTGACGATGACCGGCACCGGCAACACCGCTATCGGTGCCTCTGCGCTCGTCAGCAACACCACCGGCGCCAACAACACAGCCAGCGGGGTCCGGGCGCTCCTCAGCAACACCACCGGCGCCAACAACACAGCCAGCGGGGTCCAGGCGCTCTTCAGCAACACCACCGGCAGCAGCAACACCGCCAGCGGGTTCTTTGCGCTCCTCAGCAACACCACCGGCAGCGGCAACACCGCCAGCGGGAACCAGGCCCTCCAGAACAACACCACCGGCATCCAAAACACCGCCAGCGGGGCCAGTGCGCTCCAAAACAACACCACCGGCATCAACAACACCGCCAGCGGCGTCCTTGCGCTCTTTAGCAACACCACCGGCACCAGCAATACCGCCAGCGGGTTCCAGGCGCTCCAGAACAACACCACCGGCTTCCAGAACACCGCCAACGGGGTCAGGGTGCTTCAGAATAACACCACCGGCTTCAACAATACCGCCAGCGGAGACAGGGCGCTCTTGAGCAACACCACCGGCAGCAGCAACACTGCCAGCGGCGTCCTTACGCTCAACAACAACACCACCGGCAACGGCAATACCGCTATAGGGAGCGGGGTGCTCTTGAGCAACACCACCGGCAGCAACAACACCGCTATAGGGAACGGGGCAAATGTCTCTGGTGGTAGCCTCAACAACGCCACGGCCATCGGCGCGAATGCCATCGTCGATGCCAGCGATAAGGTCCGCATCGGGGACTCCAACGTTACGGTGATCGAAGGACAGGTGGCCTTTACCGCGGTCTCCGACAAGAACCAAAAAGAGAACTTCCAGCCTGTGAACGGAGAAGTGGTGCTGAAAAAGATCCAGGAGTTTACCCTTACTAGCTGGAACTACATTGGCCATGACCCAGAAAAGTTCCGCCACTACGGACCGATGGCGCAAGAGTTCTTCGCCGCCTTCGGCAACGACGGCGTCGGAACCATCGGGACGCCTACGACGATCAACTCCGGCGACATGGCGGGCATTCTGATGATCGCAGTTCAGGCACTGGAGAAACAGAACAGAGAGATCAAGGCCGAAAACACCGACCTCAAGGCCCGGCTGGAGAGGCTGGAGGGGTTGGCGGGGTTGAGGAAAGACCGGCTCTACCTGACCGCAACTTCTGAGCCTGTCCTGAGCAAAGTCGACCGGCCTATTCAATAGTTAACCTTCCTGGGGCTCCGGGCGTCTGCCCGGGGCCCCGCCTTTTTTTACCTCTTCCATAACCTACGAGAGAAGTTTGAGGTCCTTCAGCAAGCGCGAAAACGCGACTGCACGCACCTTTTTGTCCATTAAAAAAGTCTCCTCGCCCGCATGTATGACATCCAGACGTTGGAGCTTTAGGTCAGATAGCGCGCTTCTCATCGAGGGGGTCAGCCGGGGAGAACTCGTCCGCTTAATCTCGAATCCGATTCTCTGACCCCCTCTCACCATAAGGAGGTCTAATTCAGCACCTCCATGGGTGGCCCAGAAAAAATGCTCACCGGTCCTGGTGCCCAGCCGGCGAATGATCTGTTCGAGAACGAATCCCTCCCACGATGCGCCTAATTTTGGATGTTTTTCGAGATCCTCCAAAAATCTTACGTTAAGCAGGCTATGGAGCAATCCGCTATCGGTAACAAATACTTTGGGCGCCTTGACTTGGCGCTTTGAAATGTTTTCATGCCACGGTGGCAACTGACGCATGACGAGCGCCGAGGTTAGGAGATCTAAGTAGTGTCGGATCGTTGTGTCGGCGACACCAAAAGAACGGGCAAATTCCGAGGAATTCCAGATCTGTCCGTGATAGTGAGCCAGCATGGTCCAAAAGCGGCGTAGTGTGATGGAGCCAACGGTAATCCCGAGCTGAGGCAAATCCCTCTCCAGGAAAGTACGGATGAATTCCCGGCGCCAGTCGTCGCTCTGCGCGTGAGAGCGGGCAAGATAGGACCGGGGAAATCCCCCTCGTAACCACAAGCGCACATGGTTTTCGCATCCTACCTCGTCCAGCGAAAGGCCTCCCAGCTCGTGGTAGACAATGCGGCCGGCCAAGGTTTCGGAGCTTTGGCGGAGCAGATCTGGTGAGGCACTCCCTAGCACCAGGAACCGGGATTTTGGCTTAGGCCGGTCGACTAATACCCGCAGCACTGGGAAAAGATTAGGAAGCCGCTGGATCTCATCGATGACGACGAGGCCCTTTAGCCCTTTAAGGGCCAACATGGGATCGCTCAGCCGCGCTAGGTCTTCGGGATTCTCGAGATCAAAGACTGACGAAGGACCCCTTGTCCCAGCGATGAACGATCGGGCCAGGGTTGTCTTGCCCACCTGACGCGCCCCGACAATTCCTATGACTGGATGGCGCTTGAGTAACCTGCGGAGCGTTTCAAGCTCTCGGACGCGTTCGATCATGGTTGGCTTCTACATTGAAATTTCTGTGAAGTCAACCGAAATTTCAAGGACAGACTGGAATGGAAGTGATGCCACACATTGCCTATTCCACCTTCCCGGGCGGCGCCGACGCCACATTCAAAACAGCCATCCGTCTCTCTTGCCTATCTTGCAAATTAGAAGTCCGGCTTCTATTTTGCACTTTTTTCTCGGAATCCATTCCGGCCGCGAGCATTATTCGCTCGGTAACGGAATAACCGCCCTTTCTGCCGAGAAAGCGTTGTCTCGTCCTCAAGCTTTGTTGCGCTGAGCCCCGACCTCAAGGCCCGGCTGGAAAAGGCTGGAGCGGATGATCGGCAGCTATGCCCTGGCTGAGAAGGTTGAAAAGAGGCGGGAGCTTAAGAGGATGGGCTAAATTAGGGCTTAGACCGGCAATAGCTTGAGGCCGGCGCGGCGGAAGTTTCGGAAGTCCCCGTCGCGGGTAATCAGAGGGATATCATGGTCCATGCAGCTCTGGGCAATGAGGGCATCGG
>JACPFH010000151.1 GCA_016183075.1 Deltaproteobacteria bacterium
TCCTGCTCTCCGACGGCGAGGACCACGGCAGCGAGCTGGAATCCGGCCTGCGCGATATGAAGAGAGCGGGCATCAAGGTCCACACGATCGGTATCGGCTCCAAGGAAGGCGCGCCCATCCCGATCGGCAAAGAGAACGGCGCGGTTCGATACCTGGAGGACGAACAGGGCGTTCAGATCCTGAGCCGATTCGACGAAGGAACGCTTCGGCGGGTCGCCGAGGAAACGGGCGGGAATAGCTACCGCACATTCACCGGCCACGACCTGGAGCGCATCATCGCCGAAATCGTGCTCAAAGAGCGATCGGTCGACGGGCTCAAGAAGGTTGTCGACTACGAGGATCTTTACCACCCCTTTCTGTTGGCCGCCCTGGGAGTCTTTTTCGTCACGGTGTTGTTGTAAATGGCGATCCAAGCGGAAAACAGTCTGGCTCAGGATGAAGTCCTAGCGGCGATCAACCGCGTGGCTTCCGAGATCAACCGGGTGATCGTAGGCCAGGAGTGGCTGATCGAGCGGCTGCTGATCGGCCTTTTTTCGGAGATCCCCTACTCTTTCAAGCGCGAAGAGGAAGAAAAGATGGGCTATGCCCACATCCTGCTGGAGGGAGTGCCGGGACTTGCGAAGACTTTGACCGTGATGACGCTCGCCAACACGATCAGCGCCAGGTTTCAGCGCATCCAGTTCACGCCCGACCTGCTTCCCGCCGATATCATCGGCACGCGCATATTCGACACCGCTCTGGGCACCTTTCGAACGGAAAAGGGGCCGATCTTCGCCCATCTCATCCTCGCCGATGAAATCAACCGGGCGCCACAGAAGACCCAGAGCGCCCTGCTCGAAGCGATGCAGGAGCGGCAGGTAACCATCGGAGATACGAGCTATCCGCTGGAGGAGCCCTTTTGGGTCCTAGCCACGCAGAACCCGATCGAGCAGGAAGGCGTCTACCCGCTGCCGGAAGCGCAGGTGGACCGCTTCGCCCTCAAAGTCAAGGTGGACTATCCGGCTCAGGCCGACGAGACCGCCATGCTCGGTCTCAAGCTGGGCCAAATCCGCGTCAACCAGGTGATGATCCCCGCCGAGGTAATCCGCTACCGCAAGTTGATCGCAGCGACCCACGTGAGCGAGGCGATCCAGGAATACGTCATCCGGGTCGTACGTGCGACGCGAAACGGCGATGCCGATACCCTCCCGATCGTCAAGGAGATGGTGCTTTACGGCGCCTCGCCGCGGGCGGCACAACACCTGCTGGCTCTCGCGCGCACGACGGCGTTTTTCGCCGGGCGAGATCATATCCTCCCCGCCGACGTCAAGCGGATCGCCCCCGACACCCTGCGGCACCGCCTGATCCGCAGCGTGCGCGCCGAGGCCGAGAATATCTCGCCCGATGAAATCGTGGAGGAGATTCTAAGAAAGGTGCCGATCCCGTAGATGGAGAGGACGAATGTCCCGAAGGTGAACCGATGACGCCCGAGCAGTTGATCGAAGAGCTGCGCTACATCCAGATCTACACCCAGAACCCGGTGCGCGACCATTGGGCCGGCGATTACCGCAGCCCGCTCAGGGGACGGGGTTTCGAGTTCGACCAGCACAAGATCTACCAGCACGGGGACGACTACCGCCAGATCGACTGGAACGTCACCGCGCGCATGCGCCATCCCTACGTCAAACGCGCCTTCGAGGAGAAGGAGCTGGGCGCTATGATCGTGGCGGATCTTTCCCGCTCGATGGACTTCGCCAGCGCCGAGCAGTCGAAGCGGGAGCTTCTTGTAAAGGTCGCCGCCACGCTCGCCTTCGCCGCAGCCTCGGACAACATGAAAGTCGGCCTGCTCGGCTTCACCGACGGGATCGAAGTCGAGCTGCCGCTCAAGAAGGGCTTGAAGCAGGTATGGAAGATCCTCGATTCCCTGTGGCACATCCAGCCGGTTTCCCGCGCGACCCGTTTCGCGCGCGCGCTGGAATACCTGGCAACGCACCTGAAGCGGTCGACGCTGATCTTTTGCATTTCCGATTTCATCACTCCCGAGGATCTCTTTGCCTCGGACAAGCTAAAGCACCTGGCACGGAGGCACGACTTCATCCCCATTATCATTCGAGACGGTTGGGAAGAGGCGCTGCCTCAGGGAAAAGGCTATATGCGGCTTCGGGACGCGGAATGGGGCGGGGAGATGCTGCTCGCGCTCTCCGGCCGCCAACGGCGGCGCTACGAGACTTTGATGCGGGAGCGCAAGGACACGCTCCAGCGATGGCTTTACCGTCTCCAACTCGACCACCTGTCGTTGCGCCCCGGCGAGCCGTTTCTCGACTTGCTCATCGGCTTTTTCCTGACGCGAAAAGGGAACAGATGAAGAAAAACGCGCTGTTGATGCTGGCCCCGCTCCTGCTCTGCGCCTTGGGCGCTCACGCAGCGTCCAAAAAAATCGCCCCGGAGGCCAAAGTTTCCGTTTCGGCCCGCGTGGGGAAGACCGCGGTCTGGGTAGGCGACATGCTCCCCTATACGATCCGAGCCATCCACGACCGGGACGTCGAATTCGCTTTGGACCATCTCAAGAAGGAGAGCCTCGCCTTGGCGCCGTTCGTCGTGCGCGAGATCAGCGTCGAGCACGGAGAATGGTCGCCTGACAAGAAGCTCCTGGAGATCACGCTGCAGCTTACAACCTATGAGATCGGCAAAAGCGATCTCACGATCCCGCCGATCCCTCTTTACTATTTTATTCGGGAAGCGGGACTGGGCCGAAAGGAAAGCCAGGCCGAAACGATTCAGGTCCCCGCGACCCGAGTGGGCCTGCGCAGCACGCTCACCGGGGGACCACTCAGGCCGAGAGATTTTAAACCGATACATCCGGTGGACTTTACGCAAATCGCGGCTTTCCTCTTTTTGGGGCTCGTCGGTTTGAGCGTTGTCGGCATCCGGGGAGCTAAATGGGCGTGGAAGAGCGCTCATCGCCCCAAAGCAAAGCGGAGGCATTTTCCCCGGCACGCGCGCGAGCGCCTCGCGCACGAAGGGCTGGCAAAAATCCGCGCCATCGGCTGCGGCTCCGACGAAGAGAGCGCGCGCTTTTACCACGAAGTCTCCTCCCTGGTGCGCGGCTATTTGCAGCACAGTCTCGATCTCGAAGCGTCGTGCCTCACGCCCGGGGAGATCGAACGGGCGCTGCAGCACGCGGGAACGAACGGAACGCTCGCGCACGAGATCCGCGATCTTCTGGAGCGCTGCGAGGCGATGAAATACAGCCGCGACGGCCTCAGCGGCGCGCGCGAGCGGCACGGGGAAGCGCTGGAGACGCTGGAGAAAGTCGTGGCGGCCATGAGGAGAGAGCTGGCGCGATGAACTTCAACCGTTTAGACCATCTCTACTGGCTTGTTCCCGTCGTGATTCTCCTGCTCCTCTTCAAGCTCATCCGGCGCAGCCGGAAAAACTACTTCGCGCATCCCCTGCTCTTTTATTTGCGCGGCAGGCTTAGACCGGTCTTACCCCTTGTCCACCTGCCCAAGCTGCTGGAGCGCGCGGCGCTGGGAGCGTTGCTGATCGCCGTCCTCGATCCAGTGCTTCCCTCCGCCGATTATCTCGTGATGAAGCAGGGACTGGATATCCTTCTGATCCTCGACCTCTCTTCGAGTATGCAGGAGCCGATGAACCCGCGCGAGGCCTGGCTTAGACGACGGCTTGGGATCGCTACAAAAGAGAAGACCCGCCTGGACGCGGTGAAAGAGGAGATCACCGGCTTCGTGCAAAAGCGGCATAACGACCGGATCGGGGTCGTGGTCTTTTCCGAGAACGCTTATGTCGTAGCGCCGATGACCGTAGACACGAGCTACCTCACTCAGTACCTCCGCATGGTCGACGGCAAGACCCTGGCGAGCGAGGGGCAGACTGCTATCGGGGAGGGGATTCTCACTGCGCTGCAGCTCGCAAGCCAGCAAAGCCGCAACAACAACAGAGGCGCGAGCAAGGGCCGGCTGATGATCGTCCTCACCGACGGCGAGAACAACACCGGCAGGGACGTCTACATGGCCATCCGCAAGGCGAGCGAGGAGGGGTTCAGAATCCACTTCATCGGCGTCGATGTAGAGAAGGCCCGCGATGCTCCTCAACTGATCGCGGCGGTCCAGGCTACCGGCGGCAGTTACTATGACGTACGCAACGCCGAGGAGCTGCAACAAGCCTATCGCGACATCGACCGCCTGGAGCGGGGCACCTACTTCACCAAAGAGCGCCTTGCCCACGTGCCGCACTTTTATCCCTTCGCCCTCGCCGCCGCTCTTCTCTTGTCCGCAAGCATCGCCCTAAAAGCAATTCCCTACTTCATCGAAATCTCCTGATTTAATTGTCGAAGTTCCAGCGGTTCAAAACGTTCAAGCCGTCCGAGACGTTCAAACTGTTCAACGATTTGAACGATTGGAACCCACGGAACTTTTCGAACGCTTTCTTAGTGCCTGCCGCAGCAGAACGAGCAGAGAAAGAAGCGATGCCGCCCACGCGAACCAGTCGCCGAAACGGACATAGAAGGTTTCACCCTCCATGAGAGCCACCGGCGCGGTGAGAACTGCGGGAACGAACAGAGGCAGGGTTTGAACCATAACTCCCCGGGCGTCGATGACGGAGGTCACGCCCGTGTTCGTGACCCGGACCAACGCGCGGCGGGTCTCGATGGGGCGCCACTGCGCCATGCGGGCATGCTGCCACGGGGCCGCACTGCGCCCATACCAGGCATCGTTCGTTATATTGACGAGCAGTTGCGCTCCCTGCTCCGCCACGAAACGGCGCGACAGCTCGGGCATCAAGTCTTCGTAGCAGATAAGCGGCGCCACCCGAGCGCCCCCTGACAGCGCAAACGCGCGCGGGCCGTCGCCGCGGCCAAAGCCGCCGAGCTCCGGAACGCCCGGAATTTTGGATAGAAGCGGCGCGAACGGTATATATTCGCCGAACGCGAGCAGCACCTGCTTGTGATAGCGGCCGAGAATCTTTCCTTCCCGGCCGGCGAGAAAGGCGCTGTTGAATACGGCAAAGCCGGGCCGGTTGGGCTCGCCGCGAAAGCTGAGCGCCCCGAAAAGGAAATCGCGGGCCTCGGCGCTGAGCGGAGGCAAAATCTCGCGCGGAAGCTCGCGGATCTGCTCGGGCAACCACGTCTCCACGGCCGTCTCCGGCCATATAATCAGGCTTGCGCCGGTGATCGTTTTCGTGAGATCGCGGTAAATCTCCAGATTGCGCTCCAGCTTGGCCGGATCCCATTTCATTCCGACATCGATGTTCCCCTGCACCGCGGCTACGGTGAGTTTTGGCGCCGCCGCCATTCGCGCCGCAATCGCGGAAAGCCTGAGCTGACCGTAGACGAGCGTCGTCACGGCCAGGACACCGAAGACCACCCTGGCCGCGAGCGACACGCGGCGCTGCGCCCCGCCGCGAACAAGCTCGGCATAGATCGTTGTGTTAAGCCAGACGAGAAGGAAACTCGCGCCATAAGGGCCGACGAGGTCGGCGGACTGGATGAGCGTCGAGAATCCGGCCTGCGTGTTGGCCAGGTACCACGGAAAAAGATGCGGAAAGAAAAACTCCAGGGCAGTCCAGAGAAGCGCGGGAAAGAGGAAAAGTGGTCCGAAGCCCGCGATCCGAACGAGCAAAGCAAAAAGAGCGAACTGGAGCGCTTCGAGCACAGCATAGAGTAAAAAGACAATGACGCTAAGCGGATACGAAAAGCCTCCAAACACCCGGATCGTGTACGGGAGCCAGTAGAATCCCGCGAGATTTGCGATCCCACCGACCAGCCATCCCCAAAGTAAAGCGTCCCGGATCCGGGCCCCTTCGATAATCCAAAAGAGGGGCACAAAGGCGATCCAGGCGAGCGCGAAAAGGCCTGGGAAAAGAAAGGGAATCGCTATCAAACCCGCCGCGGCGAGTGCGGCACAAAACTTACTTGACATGTGAACGATTTAGGTATAAACGAATTTTAACCAGGATGCCAACCTGGGCTTTCGAAAGGTTCGACCGCCGAAATTCGATTCTCTTTTAAAAACCGACAGAAGGACCGGTAACAGAGCACCACAAATTCTCCTCAAGAGGTAGCCCATGGACAAAACGAAAAAACTCTCTTGCCTCGTGATCTGCTGCTTGCTCATGGCTCTAACGTTGAGACCAGGCCCCGCGTCAGCCGCCTCCATTTTAGGTGAGGAGTGGGACCAATTTCTCAGAGAGAGGGTCAAGTTCGGAGGTTTCACCGAAAACGCCAGCGGGCTCTCGATCAGCCACGGCGACAGGCACTTTAACACATCCAACAGATTTATCATGGAGCGTTTCACGATTCAGCCCGAATTCAACGTGGACATGGCCAATTGGGCGAAGTTTTTCATCTCCTGGAGATTCGTCAAAGAGCCGCGCTATAGCGCGGAGGCGAAGAGCCGGGAGAAAAGCGTCTCTTACTTCCCGGCCGCACCGGTAAAACCTCTAAAGAGCACGTATTATGATGAAGATAGCCCCAAACCATGGGAAGCGGTTTTGGACCTTTCTCCCACGGATCTACTGCAAATCAGATTAGGAAGACAATTTATCTCCTGGGGTGAAACAGACGGCATCAGGCTGCTGGATCTGATCAATCCCCAGGATCTCACATTTTCGCCGCCCGCGGCGCCCAACCTCTTCAATCTCGATGAGACCCGAATCCCCACGTGGGGATTGAGGACTCACTATACGATACGACCCGTGACCAATACGATCCTTGAGTTCTTCGCCCTGCCCGGCTTTTTCGACGAGGCAAAACAGCGAGTCGATGAAATTGTCGGCAGCAACGACACCGGCGATCGCAAAGTTAGATACGGAAGATGGTCGGCTCATCCGGAAACCCGACTGCGTCTTGCAGGGCGGAACGCCTTCGGCAACCTTTTCGCTAATCCTCTTAACCCAGTGGCGTGCCAGGTGGCAACTCCCAGCAAAATCGGTTGCCTGGTTATTCCCAGCACGAGCAGGGAACTGCCGGACGCCGGCGATAGCTGGAA
>JACPFH010000152.1 GCA_016183075.1 Deltaproteobacteria bacterium
GCCTAAAGATGTCCTCTCCGCTCTGCAGTGGGAGTTTTTATCGTTTTTTTTCCAGGGGGAGCCGCCTTTTTTCTTAACGGGGGGGACCGCTCTAAGCGCCTTTTATCTTCAACACCGCTATTCCGAGGACCTCGATCTGTTCACCTTGGACAGTGACGCCTTCGACCGAGTGCCTTTGTATGTAGCCGACACCGCGACAAGGGTAACCGCTACGGTTGCGGCGCTCCAGACGGCGCCTCAATTCCGTCGTTACAAGCTTTCCCGGAGAGGGGAGTCGGTCATTGTGGACTTTGTTAGAGAGGTGGTCCTGCAGATATCCAATGAAAAGAACAGATTCGACGGGATCGTGGTGGACACATTGGATGATATTACTGCCAATAAGATCTGCACCGTAATCAGCCGGGCCGAGATTAAAGATTATATCGACCTCTATTTCCTCGCACGCGCTGGATACCCGCTAGAGAACTATATCAGGGAAGCCCAACAGAAGGACGCAGGGGTTTCCCAAGCGATGCTGGCTTACCTCTTGTCCGAATTCAGGTTGTCAAAGGTCCCGGACTTTATGGTCGCCCCTGTTTCTCTTGAGGAACTCCAGGAATATTTTCAATCTCTTGCAAGGAAGCTTGCTGTAGAGTCTTTTCCTCGGTAGAAGGGATTCTTTAATACCCCAGCTTCTCAATGTCTTCTTCGTCGATGCCGAAGTAGTGAGCAATCTCGTGGAGCACGGTGAGTCGAATCTGCTTGCGCAGCTCGGTGGGATCGGGAAAGTCGCGCAGCAGAGGCTCGGCAAAAATAGTGATCTTGTCGGGAAGCAGGGGAGGATCGAGGTGGGAGCGTTCGGAAAGCGGGATGCCTTCGTAGAGGCCATAAAGGGTGTCCGTATGCGGATCGAGGCCCATCGCTTTGAGGTGGCTTTGTTTTGGTCTTTTTTCCACCACGACGACGACGTTGTGGAGGTGGCGGCGGAATTCGGCGGGGAGGCTATCGAGCACTTGGGTGGCCGCTGTTTTCAATTCCGCTGGGGTCATTCGTAAGGAGCTTGCACCAAACCATGAAGAGGTTCAAGGCATGGCGGATGGTTGGCAGTCGGCGGTATGCAGCGGGCAGGAAATTCTTGTCGATCACGGCCTTTTGCTTTCTGGTGACTGCCTGCCCCGGCGCTTCGACCGCCGAGGGAGCGGGCCAGACAGGCCTACCCGTATTCAAAGACGATCTGGGTCGGGACTCGCTTCACCGCGCCATCCAACGGAGTCTGGAATTCTTACAGCGGCTTCCCTCGGGCCGGGCGGTGGGTGAATGGCCGCGGAAGATCACCGCCGGGGAAGTCAGGCAATCGCTGCTGTTGTTCATGGAGCGGCTCGACCTCGTGGGCAGGCCTGCGGCACTCTTGCCGTTTATCCGTGCTCAATTCGACCTGTTTCGATCCGATGGGGAGCGCGGCGATGGCGATGTTTTGTTTACCGGATATTATCAGCCCGTGATCGCCGGAAGCTTGGTGGAGACCGAGGAGTTTCGCTTTCCGATTTATGGCCGGCCGAAGGATCTTTTGGAGCTGGACGTGACGAATTCGACGTCCGCGCCTGAGGTGGAAAAGGTCGTCGGCAGGATGGAGGGAGAGCGCTTTGCCCGCTATTTTTCGCGCTACGAAATCGATCGCTTGGGTCGCATCCGGGGCAGAGGGTACGAGATCGCCTGGGCCAAGGATCCGGTGGCCCTGTTTTTTCTTCATATCCAGGGTTCGGGGCTGTTGCGACTGCCGGACGGTCGCTTGCTCCCGTTGAACTATGCCGGCTCGAACGGGAGGCCGTACACGAGCATCGGAAGGCTTCTCGTGGAGAGTGGCAAAGTTGTGCGCGAGGGGCTCACCATGCAGCGGCTACGTGGCTACCTCAAGGATCATCCCGAGGAGCGCGACGCCCTGTTAGCTAGAAATGAGAGCTATATTTTCTTCCGCTTTGGTGATGAAGGCCCCATGGGAAGCCTGGAAGTCCCGTTGACGCCGGGTCGCTCCATCGCCACCGACGCCCGCATATTTCCGAAGGGCGGGCTTGCCTTTGTGGTTTCGCAAAGGCCCGCCCTCAGCGCCCGCGGCGAAGTCATCCGATGGCTGCCGTTTTCGCGGTTCGTGCTGAATCAGGACACGGGAAGCGCCATCCAGGGCCGGGGTCGTGTCGATCTCTATTTCGGCAGCGGCTCGGAAGCAGGATCGGCGGCCGGGGCCATGCACAGGCCTGGGAAGCTATATTTTTTGATTCAGAAACAGCCGCTGCGCCCATGAATTTTTACCCGCCTGCGCTTTATGTTACTTTGGCGAAACAGCGCTACCTCAAGTCTGAAGCGTTATCCAATGGAACGAGGCACGGAAATCTACCGTCTGAAATTCGCCATGGCGATTACCGGGGTCTATTTCGCGGCCGAAGTAATCGGAGGCTTTCTAACCAACAGCCTGGCGTTGCTGTCCGATGCGGGACACATGTTTTCCGACATAGCCGCTTTGGCCATGAGCCTCTTTGCCTTTCAAATGGCGCGGCGCCCGGCCACCATGAAGCGAACCTACGGTTATCACCGTCTCGAAATCCTCTCGGCCTTGATCAACGGACTCTCGCTTTGGCTCATCGTCGGCGTTATTTTCGCCGCCGCCTACAATCGGTTTTTCGACCCGCCTGAAGTTCAGAGCGAAGGGATGCTGGTCGTGGCATCGGTGGGCCTGGCCGTGAACGTTGCCGCCGGGGTCATTCTCTACGGCTCCCATCATGAAAGCTTGAATATCCATGGAGCATTTCTGCACATCCTCGGCGACGCTGTGGGCTCGGTGGGGGCGATCTTTGCCGGGCTCTTGATGCTCTTCACGGGGTGGTATTTGGCGGATCCCATTGTCAGCATTTTGATCGGCTTGCTGATCCTCTACTCTTCTTGGAATCTGATCAGGGAGTCGATGAGCATCCTCATGCAATCAGTTCCGAAAGGGATCGATCTGGAAGAGGTTCGCTTGGCCATGGAGCAGGTCCGGGGCGTGCACAAGGTTCACGACCTCCATGTGTGGGCCGTGACCTCGGGGATCTTCACGCTTAGCGCCCATGCCGTCATCGACGGGGATGAGGATTTTCAGCAGGTCCTTAACGAGATCGAGGGGTTACTCAAGGATCGATTTCGCATCGAACACACCACGATCCAACTAGAGACGGAAGATCGCGAGAGAAACGAATTCCAGCCCTTCTGAGCGTCCCCAGCTTTATACCCGGGCCGGTTCTTTTTTGGTTTTAACCCACCCGCGTGAGCAGATAAAAGACCGGCGCCGCTACGATACGGTACCACGCGAACGGAGCCAGGCTCCAGCGGCTGAGAAAGCGGATGAAGGTTTTAACGGTCATTGCCGCCACGAGAAAGGAGACCGTAAAGCCAACGATGAACTGGCTGATATCTTGAGGAGTAAACGCTTCCGCCATCTTCAACATCTCGTAACCTGTGGCCGCGAGCATGATAGGGACCGCCGCGAGGAACGAATACTCGGCTGCCGATCTGCGATCCAGGCCTAAGAGCAAGCCCCCAATGATGGTGGCGGCGGAACGCGAGGTTCCCGGCCACAGAGAGAGGGTTTGGAAAAGCCCTATTCCGATCGCTTGCGAGAGCGTAAGCGCATCCAGGGAGCGGTGGGGGAGTCTGGCGCTATAGCGTTCGGCGATAATGATCGCGGCGCCGCCGACCGCAAGTGCCCAGGCAACCGTGAGCGGAGTGAAAAGCCAGGTCTTGACAAAATCATGAGCGAGATACCCGACAATGAGCGCGGGAACGGTCGTGAGAGCGACGCGCGCGATGCCGGGCCAGCCCGCCAGCGATGAGCGCGCGCCTTGGTTATCGTTGAACTCGTGTGGGATCAAACCGGCGAAGCGGTGCCAGTAAAGCACCACGACGGATAGAATTGCCCCAAGCTGAATGGCTACCTCGAACGTCGAGGCCTTGTCGCCGGTGAAGCCCAGGAGGGCGCCGGAAAAGATGAGGTGCCCGGTTGAGGAGACCGGGATGAATTCGGTGAGACCCTCGACGATTCCCAGGATGATGGGGATGGACCAGGTATCCATGATCGTGCCGCGCTCAGCCTCGTGTTTCTCGCCGGGATAGCAAAGTTAATCCGGTAACGGAACAAAGATTCGTTCTTTGCTACGAGTCGGGTTCCGTGGAGTATCTGCCGGGCATGAGTGCACGATGCATTTCAGGATAGCTGTTCCTTGAGGATATGACAACTCCAGGACCGCAATCTGAGAACCGCGGGCTGCCGGCTTGACCAACCAAGGGATCGAGCCCTCGGTCGTGGTCGTTTGGTTTTCATTTCGCCTTGTGAGTTAAATGGTTAGTTGTTAAGGAATGGCGAGCGGATATGTCCCAAAAGGGTTGGATCATTCTGGCTGCGGTGGTGCTGGGCCTTTTACTCGGGGCCGGGTATACCATTTGGAGGTCCATAAACGATCGCGGGGACTTCGTTGTGTCGGGAATTATCGAGGCCGACGATGTGCAAGTGGGATCCAGGGTTGGCGGACGCGTGCTCAAGGTGGTCGCGCGCGAGGGCCAGGGCGTCAAGGCGGGAGATACCCTCCTCCTGCTCGAGTCCGACGAGCTCAGCGCCTCTCTTGCTGAAGCTCAGGCCTCTCTGAGACAAGCCGAGGCCAGACTCGCCGAGCTTCGCGCCGGGTTTAGACAGGAAGAGATCGATCAGGCCGAGGCGTCGGTGAACCAGTATCGCGAGCAGTTGAACCAGCTCGTGGCCGGTCCCCGGCGACAGGAAATCGATCAGGCGCGGGCAAATTGGCTCGCCGCCAAAACGCAGTACGAGAACGCCGAGCGGTTTCGCAAGCGTATGGAGGATCTGCGAGCGCGGGAGTTGATCGCGCAACAGGAATATGAGGACGCCAGAACCAAATCGGAGGAAGCCGAACAGAAGATGAGGTCGGAGCGGGAGCGCTACGACCTCTTTCTTGCGGGAACCCGCGCCGAGGAGATCGCTCAGGCGCGCCATCGCCTCGCCGAGGCGGAAGCCCGGCTCCGACAACTCCGCGGCGGCTATCGCAAGGAGGAGATTGCTCAGGCGAGAGCAGCCGTGGAGATGGCCGCGGCCCGTGTCGAAATGTTGCGGACGCAACTCAAAGAGACCGTGATCCGGGCCCCGTTTGACGCGGTCGTGGATGTTTTGGATTTGCGGCCGGGGGACCTGGTGGGGCCGAACAAGCCGGTGGCGACGCTGCTGCGGACCAGCGGCCTGTGGGTGCGCGCCTATCTTCCGGAAGCAAAATTAGGATTTGTTCGGCCGGAGCTCGCGGTAAAGGTGCGCGTTGACTCCTTTCCGGGCCGGGATTTCGCCGCCGTCGTGCGTCGCGTTCATCGTCAAGCTGAATTCACGCCGCGCAATGTTCAGACCCAGGAAGAGCGCGTGCTGCAGGTGTTCCAGGTAGAAGTCGCGGTTCAAGATCCCGATCGGGCTTTGCGGCCCGGAATGAATGCGGACGTTTACATCAGAAAAAGTGAGCAGTGAGCAGTGCATCACTGAGTCCTGACTGCGCCGGAGGAATCTGCGATGGAAACCGTGATTCAAGCCCAAAGGCTCACCAAGAGATTCGGCGACCTTGTCGCGGTGCGTGATGTGAGCTTTCAGATCCCGCGCGGCGAGATCTTTGGTTTTCTGGGTCCCAACGGCTCGGGAAAGTCCACGGTGATTCGCATGCTCTGCGGGTTGTTGCAGCCGACGGCGGGGAGGGCCGAGCTGGACGGGGTCGATGTCGTTGCCGAGGCGGAGGAAGTCAAGCGGCGCATCGGTTACATGTCTCAGCGGTTCAGCCTTTACGAGGACCTCACGGTCGAAGAAAATCTCGATTTCTACGGCGCCGCCTACGGGCTCCGGCCGGCAAGGCTGGCCGAGCGCTGCCGGGCTGTCGTGGAGCTGGCGGGACTGGAAGGGCGCGCGACACAGCTCGTGCACACCCTGTCCGGCGGGTTCAAGCAGCGCCTGGCGCTGGCATGCTCTCTGCTACACGAGCCCAAGATTCTTTTTCTCGACGAGCCGACCGCGGGAATCGATCCGGTGGCCCGCCGCGAGATTTGGGATCTGCTCTTTCGCCTCGCCCAGGAAGGCACCACTCTATTCGTCACGACGCACTACATGGATGAGGCGGAGCGCTGTTCCCAGGTTGGGTACATCTACCATTCAAAGCTCGTGGCTTGCGGCAAGCCCCAAGATCTCAAGCGGTTGCCGGAGATCACTCCCGGAGGGGCCGAGTGGTTCGAGGTGCTGTGCGAGGAAACAACGCGGGCCTTGGGCCTGCTCAGGGACAATCCGGCCGTCATCGACGCCACGATTTTCGGCGAATCCATCCACCTCCTGGCCCGGGAGGGGACGGACGCCGAGATGATTTCCGGATTTCTGCGGGCCGCAGGTTGGACGCGCCTGGAGTGCCGTCCCGTTCTTCCCTCGCTTGAGGATGTCTTCGTCACGTTGACGCGCCGGCACCGCGCTCAACTCGGAGGTTAGGGCAATGTTCAGAGGACTTTGGGCGGTCATGTGGAAGGAGATCCTCCATATTCGACGGGACCCTGCGACCCGGTTTGTCTTCGCGATCCCGCTGATCGAGCTTTTGCTGTTTGGTTATGCCATTGAGATGGATGTCAAAAACATTTCTTCCGTGGTCTTCGACCTCGACCGGCAAATGGAGAGCCGTGCCCTCATCAAGGAGTTCGAGAGCACGCGTTACTTCCGCGTGATTCTTGAGGTCTACTCGGATCGGGATCTGGAGCAGGCGATCGTGAGCGGCCGGGCAAAAGCGGGAATCAAGATCCCGCCGAACTATTCCAGGGACTTGGTCAACGGGCGGCAAGCTACGGTTCAGGTGTTGATCGACGGGTCAGATTCAACGACCGCCCTGCGCCTGCTCCAGGCCAGCCAGGCCCTGGGGTTTCTCAAGTCGCTCGAAAGGGAAGGGTTCACTCAGGACCTGATGGCCGTGGAGGTGCGGCCGCGTCTCCTTTTCAATCCGAACCTCGAGAGCGCTAACTTCTTTGTGCCCGGACTGATCGGGATCCTGCTCCAGCTCGTCACCGTTTTTCTTACCGCTTTTTCCGTTGTGCGGGAGCGCGAGCGCGGGACCCTGGAGCAGCTTCTGGTCACCCCGATTTCCAAAGGCGGCCTTATCGTCGGCAAGCTGCTCCCCTATTGCGCGATCGGCTTCATCCAGACGGGATTGGTCCTCCTGGTGATGGTCCTGCTTTTCCGGGTCCCGATCCATGGTTCCGTGAGTCTCCTCCTGCTCCTGTCCGGGATCTTTCTCATTCCGGCACTCGGGATGGGGATTGTTATTTCGACCTTCGCCAGTAATCAAGGCGAAGCGATGCAGGTCTCTGTCTTGTTCCTGCTCCCTTCAATCCTTTTATCCGGCTTTATTTTTCCGCGCGAATCCATGCCCTTAGTCATCTATCTCTTGAGCTTTCTCATCCCTGCGACATATTTCATCGAGATTCTGCGCGGGATCATTCTTCGCGGCGCCGGCTGGGCGGCCCTGTGGGACGAGGCGCTGGTGTTGTTGAGCTTCGGAGTGCTCTTTATCGCGCTGAGCGTGCTTCGTTTCAAGAAACGTCTTGGCTAGGCCTGCTTCGCAGAATCCGTTCAAATCGTTCCAGTAGTTCAAAACGTTCAAATAGTTAAACGACTTGAACGACTCAAACGACTTGAGCGGCTTGAACGTTTTTAGATGCTTTATTGCCACAAGCGCCGGATGAATCCCTCTTTCTCAAGCTCCTGGAAAAAGCGCGCGTCGATGAACTGCTCGGGCTGAGCGGCGGCGGCTTTGGGATCCCTTTCGGCCATTTGATCCAGCACGGTTTTCACCGCGACCGCCGAAGGATAGGGGATCTTGGGGATATAGCGTCCGATGTAAAGGTCGTACATCGCATTTAAGAAGGCGAGGTCGTGGTTCTTGAGATATTTTCTCAGCACCTCCACGCTGAAGGCGCGGTTGTTTTTAGCGTGGTGGTTTCCCTCGACGAAGCCGCGGACGAACTTTCGGACCGCGTTCTCGTTACGCTGGATGAAAGACCGTGTCGTGCCGATGGCCGAAGTCGGGAAGGCGAGCCCCAACCGCGACATGTCAACAAGCTCTTTCAAATCCTCTTTCCGAGCCAGGAAGGTAAACTCGGGATTGAGCGTGGCCGCATCCAGCGCGCCGCCCTTCAGGGCCGCCAGCATCTCGGGCATCCCCCCCACCTGAATCACGGCGAAGTCCTTCCCGCGCTTGACCGGCCACTTCTGCTCGGCATAGAGAAGCGCGAAGTCGGTCGCAGAGCCGAAACGGGTGACGCCGATCTTTTTTCCTTTCAGATCCTCGATCCGCCCGATTTCCGGGCGAGCCATCAAGAAAAACGGGATGACGTTCATTCCGCTCGCGACGATCACCAGGTCGCCACCTGCGAGCGTGGAGTTCACCACAGCGCCGCCCGTGAAGATGCCGATGGGAATTTCACCGGACTGGACCACCTGCGCGGCCCGGCCGCCTCCCCCTACATAGAGCAGCTCGACGTCGAGTCCATGCTTGCGGAAGATGCCGGTTTCGTAGGGAATCCACACCGAGCTCTGGGATGAGCCGATCGCGCTGTAGACAAAGCGCATCTTTTCCAGCACCGGTGCCACCTGGGCCGTCAGCGGATAGGGGAGAAGGCTCGACAAAAGCGAAAGGAGAATCGGAAGAGTTTTTCTCACCATACAGCCTCCCTGTCGTCGAATCGGCCTAAATATCGTGGTGCCGCCCCCTGGGCAGCAGCGCCGCCATGAGCGCAACGCTCAGGAAAGAGAGGATTCCCAGCAGCCAGAAGATCGTGGATAGCTCCGTCGCAACAAGGAGAAGACCGACCGCCGAAGTCGAGACCGTTTTCGATACCTGTTGGATGAGCCGGTCGAATGACACTATGCCGCCGCGCAGTTCCGCGGGCGCACTTTGGGTGAGCAGGCTCTTCTGCATCGGCGAGATCACACCGTTGGCCAGGCCGTAAAAGAACAGCGCCGCCCCGACCAGCCAGACGCCCGGGACCAGGGGGACCGCGACCAGCGCGATTCCACTGATGAGGAAGGCGACGAATAACAGCCGCGCCTTTTCCCGGCCCGCCGACAAGCGTCCGGCCTGGCTTGAAGTCAGCATCGCCCCGGCCGAAAAAAAGGCGTAAAGAAGACCGGCCGTGGCGGTCGACATTCCATGGGCGCGCATCACGAAGAGCGGAAAGTAAGTGAGAAAGCCATAGTCCAGAAAGAACCGAAGAAAGCCGGCGGAGAAGGCCACTATCAATCGCGGATGCCGGGCAAGACGCAACGTGTCGCCCAGGTATGACCAGGTTCCGCTCTCGACATTTCCTTTGGTTTCTGGCATCCAGGTCAGCGCGCAAAGTCCGAGCGGCACTGCCAGGCCGTAGAAGATGAACGGCCAGAACCAGGCGATGGTCGCGAGCAGTCCCCCTAGAGGCGGCAGGATTAGATAACCCACCCGGTCGAGAAATACTTTGAGTCCCTGCCCGCCGACTTCGCTGTCTCCCTCGAGCAGATCGCCGATGAGGACGATCGTGAGCGGGATGACGGCGCTGAAGCCGATTCCCTGAACGGTGCGCAAGATCAGAACCCAGAGAAAGCTCGGCGCCAGGGCGACGGCTGCCCCGCTGATCCCAAACAGGACAAGGCCCCAGGCGAGAAGGAGGCGCCGCCCGTAGAGATCGGCGACGACGCCGAAAAGGGGAGAGAGGAAGATCGCCGGAGCCGTGTACACGGTCATGACAAGGCCCAGAGCGGATTCGCTGATTCCTAAAGGCTCGATCATCGCGGGCAAGGCCGGCTGGATGAAATTCACTCCCATGATGATCATCACGCTCGATAGATAAACGAGCGCCAGAGCCTTGCGCTTGGCCGGTGCCAGCTCACCCAGGCCGAAGATGACGGGAAGGGACGGAGCGCGCATGGTTCTCAAATTAGCCCGGTCGTGGTTCGGAATCAATCGGTCCGTGGACGGATTTCCGGCATAAACTTCGCCGCGTGTCGATCCTGTTTACGCCCGCTGCTCGGACAAGTTGCGGAGGCTTCCGATTCTGCTGTCAGGCAAAAGAGCTTCTTGATTTCCTGTCACGCTGCGGGCCTCCCAAACGCCTTAATCATAAATTCCCTCAAGAGGCGAACGACTTGCTCGGGCTTCTCTTCGTGGGGTATGTGCCCCACCCCGTCGACTACGCTCGTAGAGCATTGGGCTAAGACCTTGCAAACTGCCTCACCGC
>JACPFH010000153.1 GCA_016183075.1 Deltaproteobacteria bacterium
AAAGGTGCCGGTGGGGCACTGGGAGCGGAACGGTGGCGAAGGTGCCATTATCAACATGGAGGGGGCCGGCCAGGCCACCGGCGCTTACGTCTGCGAGATCGCTGCCGGCAAAAGCCTAAAACCCCAGAGGCACATCTATGAAGAGCTGATCTATGTTCTCAAAGGGCGCGGCGCCACCACGATTTGGAACGATAAAGGCGCCAAACAGACTTTTGAGTGGCAAGAAGGGAGTTTAATCTCGCTGCCACTCAATGTTTGGCATCAACATTTCAACGGCCAAGGCAACGAACCCGCGCGGTTCTTCTCCGTCAACAACATGCCGATCGTCTTTAATCTCTTTCATAACCCCGATTTCATCTTTACTGTCCCGTACGATTTTACCGACCGTTTCAACGGCGAGCCCGAATATTTCAGCGGCAAGGGGAGGTCGCACCCCGGGCGCATCTGGGAGACCAACTTCGTTGCCGACTGCCGGAGCTTCAACCTGCAGGAATGGCGCGAGCGGGGCGGCAGCGGCACGAATGTCATGTTGGAGATGGCTGACGGCGTCATGGCCGCGCATATCTCTGAGTTTCCGATCGGGACGTACAAGAAAGCTCACCGGCATGGTCCGGGATTCAACGTGATCATCATCAAAGGAACGGGCTTCTCCCTTTTCTGGCGCGAAGGTGAACCGATCAAGCGCTACGACTGGCAAGACGGAAGCGTGTTTGTTCCGCCGGAAATGTGGTATCACCAACACTTCAACACGGGCGCCACGCCGGCGCGCTACCTCCCGCTTCGCTTCGGCGGGATCAAATACAGCATGGGGGAGGGGTTCGGGGACGTTACGAAAGTCGACAAAGACGTCAAGGCAGGTGGAAATCAAATCGAATATGGGGATGAGGACCCATGCATCCGCAAGATGTTTGAGGAGGAGCTGGCCAAGTCGGGCACGCAAAGCCGCATGAGTCCCGACCTGTACAAGAAAAAAAGCTAGGGCGAGTAAAAACACGTTTGCTGCCGCGTCGCCGGCAGCTCCCGCCGGCCGTTTTCAGGGCTCTGTCCTATCTCAAGCGCCCAGAGCGCGCAAGTTCCGTCGGCTGTCCCCAGCGCTCCCTAATCGTTTGAGCATCTCGTTCGAGGTGTGATAAGCAGTGTCTCGGAGAGCTGGAGCGTGAGGATTGGCCTTATCTCAATGGTCCTATCCGCCATCTGTCTCCTGCCGTGGCCAGTCGCGGCACAGCCGGCGGGGAAGCCGGCGCGAATTCACGGACAACCGTTTGTCAACCTCAGATCTGGGGCAGGTCCTAGCCACCCGGCGAAGGAGGTTCTAAGGGAGGGGCAGGAAGTGAGGGTGGAAAAGGAGGAGGGGAGCTGGTATTTCGTCACGCTGCCGGACGGGAGGCGCGGTTACGTGCACCGAACCCTCGTTCGGTTGCCCGACAAGCCTCCAGAAAAAGAAAACAAGCAGCCCGAGAAAACTAAGCAAATCAAGCCAGCGGAGGCGACCAAGGAAATCAATGAAACCAAGCCAACCACCGCGCGACCAACCCGCGAGGAGGGAGGGGCGGAGCTGCCGAGTGCGTCCGCGCCTCATCTCGCGCGGCGGATGCCCGAGGTCCAGCCACTGCCCGTGAGCAAGGTGCTCGAAGGCAGGAAATGGGAAGTGCTCGGGTGGCTCGGGGCCGCGTTCTGCATCTTTGTGCTTGGCTGGATCTGTGGCGGCAACTACTATTTACGCCGTGATCGTATCAAACGGACAAAGATACATTTCTAACCGATTGCCCAGTCATTGAATGCAACTCCGATGACCGCCGGACTCGTGCTCGTTTTCGCGTACTTGCTTGGTTCGGTTCCCACCGGTTTTCTTATGGGCTATTTTTCCGGAGTGGACGTGCGGCGGGCCGGTAGCAGGAACGTCGGCGCCACCAACGTTGCCCGGGTGGTGGGGAAAAAGCAGGGCCTGATCACCCTGTTGGTCGACGTGGCCAAAGGGTACATCCCGGCGATTTTATCCGTCTGGCTGGCCCTCGACGATGCGGTGACGGGTCTGGTAGCCCTGGCGGCGTTTTTGGGTCATCTGTATCCCGTTTTTCTTCGCTTTCAGGGCGGCAAAGGCGTGGCCACGGCTCTGGGCGTCTTTCTCGCCGTTGCCCCGTGGGCTGCAGCGGCGATGGCGGGTGTGTTTGGCTTGATCGCGGCCGGGAGCCGGGTGGTCTCGCTGGCGTCGATGACGGCGGCCGCGGCGGCGCCGATTCTGCTGTGGATGTTTTCTTATCCGACCTACACGGTCGGTTTGGGCTGGCTAATCGGGTTAGCGATCATCGTGCGCCACCGGGAAAATATCCGGCGCCTGATCGCGGGCGTGGAGCCGCGTTTTCGCTTTCCATAGCTCAATTCTCGACGATCACCTCGACCCGGCGGTTTGTGCGTCGCCCTTCCTCGGTCTCATTGGAAGCCACCGGGAAGCGCGTGCCAAACCCCTGCGCAACGACATGGTCCCGCTCGACGCCGCTTCCCTCCAGAGCCGAAGCGACGGCGCGGGCGCGGCGCTCGGACAGATTCTGGTTATAAGCCTCTTGCTCCGCCCGCTCCCGGCTGGCATGTCCTTCCACGGAGATCTTTCTT
>JACPFH010000165.1 GCA_016183075.1 Deltaproteobacteria bacterium
ACTTTCCGGTTTCACCATCACCGTCACCTGCAGCGCCGTCGCCGACACCCATGGCGGCCCGATGTCCTACCGGTTGCGATCCACGGCCTGTACCGAACCCAATGTCGCCGAACCGAGATGTCCCAACACCACCAATCCGGGGACGCTCTACATCGATCGCAGTCTTGACGCCGTCTTCTGATGCCGGCCGTCGGTCCGTCAATGTCGACTCTTGATGCGCTAAGCTGCAAGGTATGCGGGATTGCGCCATGAATTCGATGCGGGGATGGATCAACGGTGACGAGTGGTATTTTACCTTGCGCCAACCTGTGCTCACGGAGCCAACCGGTGGCAAGCACCCGGCGGAGATTTACCTCGATCTGGCCGAGCGAGTGGGGGTGATCGACGAGTTCCTAAAGTGCTTGAACGACACCCTCGGCTTAAAGGAGTCCTTCCGGCTCAAGGTTGGGCAGAAATACTCACCGGAAGAAGTCATTGACCGCCACATTAGATCATTTCTCGGCGCGGAGATCGGGCTCGACAAGCTCAAGGAGAGAGGTTTCGTTGCCTTTCCCCGGACGATGGTGGAGAAGTTCCCGAGAGCCCTGACCAAATTGCCCCGAGCCCATCTTTACTTTGAGTTTCTGTTGGAGGCAGGACAGCAGCTCGAAAGCATCGCCACCGAGGCGGCGCTCACTTTGGACACGCGAGGCTTTCAGCCATTGCCCTGCTGGTATCCGTGCGCGGCGCAAGTGCAGGCCGCGCCGGCTTACGATCTTTTCGCTGTCAACTACAAGTTGCCCTTCCATACCACCACCATGACCCAAGATAATCCATGGCTGGCCGGGCTGGCCGTTCACCATCCTGTGGGCTATAGATATTTGCTCAATACACAAACTGCTGCGCGGAAGGGAATTGCCGATGGGGACGAGGTTTCGCTGGAGACACCGACGGGGGCGAGCGCCTGCGGAATCGTCAAGCTGAGCCAGTGTATTCACCCGGAAGTCATTGGCATCGCTTCGTCGTTTGGCCACTGGGGCCAGGCCCGAAAAGCAGGCAGGCACCGGGGCACCCACTTCAACTCCTTAGTGCCTTACCGTGTATCTCAAATCGACGCCATGGCGGGTCTGCTGGATGCTTGCGTGAAGGTCAAGGTGAGCAAGGCGTCAGCCCGATAAGCCGGGTTAGTTTTTGCCCACCGGGCCGGCTAAAAGGAAGCCAGGGTCAAACTTTTAGGTGAGCGCGGGGTCGGACCCGCGCAACCTACGGATCTCGTAGCAAAAAATTGAAGAATAGGAACGCGTCAGGGGCTTAGCCGCCCGTTTTTGACAGTGAATTGTCCACTCTAAGGAACAGAAGCGATGCCCCGTGCCAACCGTCATTTTCTGCCCGGCCACCTCTGGCACCTCACTCACCGCTGCCATCAGAAGACATTCCTCCTGAAGTTTGCGCGGGACCGACGCCGTTACCTCCAATGAAATGGCTCGTCCTCTCAGATTAGAATTTGATGGCGCGACTTACCATGTGACCTCCCGTGGCAACGCCCGAGAAGACATCTTCGATGACGATGCAGACCGCAAAACCTTCCTGGAGGTTTTGGGAAAAGTTGTTAACCGCTTTCATTGGCTGTGCCATGCCTACTGTCTGATGGACAATCACTACCATCTGGCAATTGAAACGCCGGAGGCGAATCTTTCAAAGGGGATGCGCCAGCTCAACGGCCTCTATACACAACTCTACAACCGGCGCCATCGGAGCGTAGGGCACGTATTTCAGGGTCGTTACAAAGCCATTCTGATTCAAAAAGAGAGTCACCTTTTAGAGGTTTGTCGGTACGTGGTTCTCAATCCGGTCAGAGCCAAAGCCACCGAGAGAGCCGAGCAATGGAGGTGGAGTAGTTACGGGGCCACTGCGGGGCTTGGCAAAAGGCCCCCCTGGTTGAGGGTTGACTGGGTATTAGGCCAGTTTGGCAAGAGAAGATACCCGGCGGCCAGACATTACCGTCGATTTGTCCAAGAGGGGATGGATCGGTCCTCGATCTGGGAGGGGATACAAGCGCAGGTGTTGTTGGGGGAAGAGGAGTTTGTAGAGAAGCTTAAGGGGTATATTCAGGGTTACGAGGAGATTGCGGAGATCCCTCGAAGCCAGAGGTATTTAAGCAGGCCTAAACTGAAAGCGTTGTTTGAAGGGAAGCTAAGCAAGGCCAAGCGAGACGCACTGATTGTGCGGGCGGTACATCGTTACGGCTACAGTCAAAAAGAGGTTGCAGATTTTCTGGACCTCCACTACGCTACGGTCAGCCGGTTGGCAAACTAGCCTTGATACAAGAAGCAAGACCTGACCC
>JACPFH010000166.1 GCA_016183075.1 Deltaproteobacteria bacterium
CTGGCCTCTCGCAGATCGACGAGAAAGACCGAGAGCCCCCGGGTTTTGTCTTCCACTGCGTCATACGCCGTGGTGCGCACCAGCAGCAGCATGAGATCGGACTGAAGCACCCGGGAGATGAAGATTTTCTGTCCATTTATGATGTATCGATCCCCCTTGCGAACGGCCGTGGTCTGGATCCGCGTGGTCTCGGAGCCCGCATTGGGCTCGGTGACCCCGAATGCCTGAAGGCGAAGCTCGCCGCTGGCGACCTTGGGCAAATACCGTTTCTTTTGCTCTGTGCTCCCATGACGCAGCAGGGTGCCCATCGTGTACATCTGAGCGTGGCATGCCGTCGCATTGCCGCCCGAGTGGTTGATCTCCTCGAGGATGATGCTCGCCTCGGTGGTACCCAATCCCGTGCCGCCGTACTCTTCGGGGATCAGCGCCCCGAGCCAGCCAAGCTCGGTGAGCTTTCGGACGAAAGCCTCCGGATACTCCCGCTTGCCGTCGATCTCACGCCAGTAAGCATCGGGAAACTCGCGGCACACCCGGCGGATCTCGTCCCGAATCTGGATCTGCTCCTGCGTCAGGTTGAAATCCATTGGCTCCTCCTATAATTACGGCGTAGTATATAGCGCAGAAAGCCAAATGCAAAATCAGGGAGGAACGCAGATGGCAATCAAACCGGGCTGGGAAGGTCGATACTTCGAGGATTTCGATGTCGGCGACGTTTATCGCTGTCGCCTCGGCCGCACGATCACCGAAGCGGATAATATCTGGTTCACGCTCCTCACCAACAACACCAACCAGATCCACTTCAACAACGAGTACGGCAAGCGCACGGAATTCGGAAAGTGCCTGGTCAACAGCGCGCTTACCCTCGCGATCGTTGCGGGGATGGGCGTGGCCGACGTGAGCGAGAACGGATTCGCCCTGGGATGGGATGAGATCAAGCTGCCGAATCCCCTTTTCGTGGGCGAGACCATCTATTCGGAATCCGAGGTTTTGGACAAGCGCGAGTCGAAATCCAAGCCCCAGTGGGGAATCATCAAAGTGCGCACGCGCGGGATCAAGCAGGACGGCGCCGTGGTCATCGACTATGCGCGCAGCGTCATGGTCTGGAAGCGCGCCCACGCCCCCAAGCGGGATCTCTTTCCGGAAATAAAGAGCGACAAGTAGTTCAACCTTTGAACGAATTGAACACCTTGAACGATTGGAACGATTCGAACGACTCGAACGATTCGAGCTGTTTGAGCCGTTCAAGCCGTTCGAGCAGTTCAAATAGTTCAACTCAATCGGTGAGGTAAGAGTGACAAACAGTCAAAAATCTAGCCGCGCGTTAAGCGGGGTACGGGTTATAAGCTTTGAGCAGGTACTGTCCGGGCCTTTTTGCACGAGCATCCTCGGCGACATGGGCGCCGAAGTCATCAAGCTCGAACGGCCGGGAACCGGCGACCTCATTCGCCATTGGGACAAGGCCGTTCGCGGCCTCTCTTCCGGCTATGTCTGGCTCAACCGCAACAAGCGGAGCGTCACCGTGGACGTGAAAAAGGATGAGGGACGAGAGATCGTCTACAAGCTCGCCCGAGCGGCAGACGTCTTCTTTGAGAACAACGCCCCGGGGGTCGCCGAGCGCGCCGGATTGGGCTACGAGAAGCTCAAATCGCTGAATCCCCGGCTGGTCTATTGCTCGCTTTCGGGGTACGGCCAGGACGGGCCCTATCGCGATGTCAAAGCGTACGACCTTCTCATTCAGGGAGAAGGCGGGATCATCGCGACCACCGGATACCCGGACAAGCCGGCCAAGGCGAGCATCGCGATCGTCGATATCGCTGCAGGCATGTACGCGGCTTTGGGGATCGCGCTCGCCCTCTATCATCGGGAAAAGAGCGGCCAGGGGCAATACATCGATATCTCCATGTTTGAATCGATCGTCTCCTGGCTCGGCTATTTCCCCCATCATTACTGGCATCGCGGCGAAGAGCCGGAACGCATCGGGATGCGCCACCACTACGTGACTCCTTACGGTCCGTATCTGGCGCGGAACGGAAAATACGCCAACGTGGCCGTGGCCACGGCCAAAGATTGGCAGGTCTTCTGCCGCGAGGTAATCGAGCGACCCGATCTTTTGGCGGACCCCCGTTTCGCCACCGTCGAGGCGAGAAGACAGAACCGCAGCGTGCTGGAGGAGGCGATCGAAAAGATCTTTCTCGAGCGCGACCACACCGAGTGGCTCGAACGGTTGAAAAAGGCCCAGCTCCCGCACGGGGAAGTTCGAGGCATCGCCGAGGTGCTCGCGCACCCGCAGGCAGTGGCACGCCAACTGATCCGCGAAATCGACTCTCCCGTGGGGCGCGTTCCGGTGATCGCCAACCCGCTCCGTCTCTCACAAAGCCCGGCCCGCTACGACCGGCTCCCGGCTCTTGGTGAGGACACGGAGGCTACTCTTAAAGAGCTGGGCTACGACGATATGGCGATCGAATCCCTACGCCACGAAAAAGTGATCTAGCGCCTCGACAGGCTATTCTGAGAATGCTTCGCGGCGCTTCTCGGATGACGCACAGAGCCTGTCGACGACGGCTGTCACCGTAAGAGGTGGATTCCAGCAATCTTTGAAGGGCACGAGTCGCTCATAGAGATCGGCGGCCGCACGGTGAAAGCCTGCCGGAAGTCCGGCGGCCTCAAAAGTTGCGGCAATCTCTCTCATCTCACCCACATATCGCCACGCCTTCGGCGCTGCGATCGCGGCGGCCTGAGTGCTGCGGCGCTCCAGGTCGGGTTGGGAGAGGCTCCATTCTTCGAGCAACGCTTTGTCGACCCCTTCACGCGCCGCCAGCGCCCTCACTGCCAGGACCAGCGCATCGGTGCACTTGGTCCAGGCGGCATAAGCAATCTTAAGAGCGGAGGCGGCGCCCGGCTTCTCCCCGATGGCCCTGGCATCGAGCATGCTCCCGGAAAATAGGTCGGCTACCTCCGAGGCACGGGCTCCCGAGAGATAGAGACGGGTTGTTCCCGCCCTTTTTACGGGCGAGCCAATGATGCCGCCATCTACGAAACTTGCCCCGGCTTTGGTTACTATCTCGCCGATTTGCTCAGCCGTCGCCCGAGAGACCGCGTTCGCGTCCACATAGATGCCGCTGAACTTGTGCTCCGCCACGCTCCGGGCAAGTTCCAGGGCGGCATGCGGCGGGCAGACCGAAAGAATAATATCGCTCGCCCGGACCGCATTGGTTAGAGTTTCCACGTCAACGAGGCCGGCCCGACGAGCGCGGTCATGGGTTGCCTCGCTGCGTTGCTGCGAGGCCCAGACGACACGGGCGCCGCTCGTGGCCGCCGCCGCGCCAATGGTGACGCCCATATTGCCCGGATGCAGCAGCGCAACGGTCTTGATGTTCATGATCAAAACCTCCTGAAACCCACCTTATCGTAGCGTTCACGACTAGTCCATATCCATTC
>JACPFH010000167.1 GCA_016183075.1 Deltaproteobacteria bacterium
GCGCTTGAGGCGCTCCAGCACTCCAATCCAGCGCACTACGAGAAGGTTCGTAGAATCCTGGATGGAATTCTCCAGCAGCCCGACGCCGACGCTCCTCGTTGGATACAGACGAATTTCGAGGCGCGAAACGTGAGGTATGCTCCAATCCTGCTGACGAGCGACCCTCCGAAGAGGCGCTTGTTATTTGCTCTTGATGACACGCGCTATGAGGCCGTCGTAACCCTTACGAATGTGCGCGGTGAGATCGTGCCACTGAAGTAGGCAGTGTTGCCATCTAACGATCCGCCAGAGTGTGTGAAATTTCGGGGATTATTGCCGCTTGCGTTAGCGTCGCTGTTAGGATGCGCGCGGGCCGCGCCGCTCATTACTCTGCGCGGAGGAGACACGGGAACAATCCACTTCTCCAGTATCACGCTGCCGCCGTCTCAACCGATTACCACGAGCAAGGACGGAACAGCCGCGACAATTTCGGCAGACTTGAGTCTCCCCGGAAAAAGTGCAGGCCGCGTTCCCGCCGTCATCCTCGCCCACGGTTGCAGCGGCGTGGGGGCGTTAGCCGACCGGTGGGTTCGGGAGTTGGATCGCATGGGGTTCGCGAGCCTTGTGCTGGATAGCTTCACCGGCCGCGGTCTCAAGGAGACCTGCACGGGGCAACAGCGAATCAATCTCGGCAGCCGGGTCGTAGACGTGTATCGGGCACGAGAGCTTCTCGCCACGCATCCGCGCATCGATCCGGCGCGCATCGCTCTCATGGGGTTTTCGCAGGGGGGCGGCGTCGTACTGCTGGCCCGGCACGCGCGCTTCCAAAAGCCGTGGATGGCGGAGAAAAGAGACTTTGCGGCCTACCTGGCGTTTTACCCCGGTTGCAACAGGAAGCTCATCGACGAGGAAAATGTCAGCGACCGCCCGCTGCGGATTTTTCACGGCATGGCCGATGATTGGACGCCGATCGAGCCGTGCCGGGAGTACCGCGAGCGAATGCGGCGATTGGGCAAGGACGTCGCGCTATTCGAATATCCCGATGCTTACCACGCTTTCGACAGCCCCAGCCTCCCGCCGGCAATATTGAGATCGCAAGTCTTAAACGGCAGTAACTGTGTCTCCGTCGAGAGGGATGACGGTCGCTTCCGCGTATTTCACCGCGACACCGGCCGCAGAGCCACGGCCGACGACCCATGCGTGTCTCGCGGCGCCACGGTGGGACACAACCCCTTAGCTTATCGCAAGGCCATTCAGGATGTGAAAGACTTTCTGTCGGAGATCTTTAGGTAGTAGCGCCTGGACATTGATCTCAACCCCGAAACACGCATTACACGACGCGAGACATCCGGGGTCGCAACCATACTTTGTTACGACGCAACAGCCTGTATTGGTCTTACGAGCCAGCTTGACAAGTTCCCCGAAACTGGAAAGAATCCCGCTACGCGTGAGGATCTTAACAACCCGGGCACATCGAGGCGCATACTCAAAGGAGGTTAATCTATGTCGTACGAGGTCCTGGTGGACGAAGAGGCCTTGCGCGAGCAGGTCCGCAATAAATACAGGGAAGTCGCGACGAATCCGGCTGGAAAGTACCACTTCCACACGGGTCGTTTCCTGGCCGCACACCTCGGCTACGATGCGGCTGTTGTAGCCGCCCTGCCCGATGCAGCTGTCGAATCTTTCGCCGGTGTCGCCAATCCCTTTTCACTGCGGCCTCTTGCGCGCGGCGAGCGAGTAGTAGACGTCGGTTCGGGCGGGGGCTTTGACAGCTTCATCGCCGCGGCCCAGGTTGGCTCAGAGGGCCAGGTAATCGGTGTCGACATGACGAAGGAGATGCTGCACAAGTCACGCGCAATGGCCGAGCTTCTCGGCTACAAGAACGTGGAATTTCGCGAGGGGCTCGCCGAGAATCTACCCGTCGAGGACAACTGGGCGGACGTGTTAATCAGCAACGGGGTTATCAACCTGTGCGCTGACAAACGCCGGGTCTTTGCGGAGATCTTTCGCGTGCTGCGGCCAGGCGGGCGGTTGCAATTCGCCGATATCGCCAACGGCAAACCCGTCCCGGAGTCGGCGATGCGCAACATTGACTTGTGGACTGCTTGAATTGCCGGTGGCCTGCCGTGTGCAGGCTGGCAGCAGATGCTCGGACAGTCCGGATTCGTCGAGATCCAGCTCGGGCCACCCTGCGACACCTTCGGCGGAGCCGGCGGCGAACAGAAGGCGCGCCTGTTCGAAGTATACGGCTATCCGTTTCTCGGTCGCAAGCCGCAGTGAGGGTTCCGCTCAGTGGTTTAATCAGCAGTATGGGCGAGCGCTCGGCAGAGCCCGTCCCGCGTTGACATCAACAGATCGATTCAATAGGCTTTGAAACAGTAATCCGAATGCGGCTTCTATAGCGCCTTATTATTCGCATCGCACGCATCGTAAAGGAGGACAGCCATGGGCGAGATGATCAAGTTTACACGACCGGACGGAAAGGAAGCTTCGGGCTATTATGCTAAACCCGGCGCCGGGGACAACGCGCCCAGCATCGTCGTCATTCAGGAGTGGTGGGGAGTGAACGATCAGATCAAAGGCGTGGCCGACCGTGTGGCCGGGCTCGGTTACCGAGCTCTGGTTCCAGACCTTTACAAAGGAAAGGTCACGTTGGATATGGCCGAAGCCGATCACATGATGAAAACCCTCGACTTCGGGGACGCCACAACCCAGGATATTCGGGGAGCCGCGCAATACCTAAAGCAAGCAGGCAAGAAAGTCGGCGTCGTAGGCTTTTGCGTGGGCGGCGCCTTGACAGTCCTCGCTGCGGTTTACGTCCGCGAAGCCGATGCCGCCGTGTGTTGGTACGGCGTGCCTCCGGAGGCGGCAGCCGATGTCAGAACCATCGCCATTCCGTTCCAGGGGCACTTTGCGCGGCAAGACCAGTTCTTTACGCCGTCACAGGTGGAAGCCTTTGAGGCGCGGCTGAAAGAAGGAAAAGTCAAATACGAACTTTACTGGTACGACGGCAACCACGCTTTCGGAAACGAGAAGGGACCTTATTACAACGCCGAAGCCGCGAAGCTCGCCTGGCAGCGTTCGGCCGACTTCTTCGGGAAACACCTGAAGTAATTGGGGCCGCTCGCGCAAGGGCTTGAGAAGCGGATCCTGGTTTTCAAGAAGCCCGCTTCTTGGAAAAACGCGCCGGCAACCGCCGCAGGGCCAGATCGGCCAGAAACAAGAACAGGCCGATGCCCGAGACAGGCCACCAAGTCTCCCGGGCCTCAGTGGCCTTGCCCGGATCGGGCGTGAAAAGCCTCTTGAGTCCATCGTCAAGGTTTTCCAAATCCAGCACCTTGCCCCCGGTCTCTTCCGCCAGGCGGCTAAGCAAAGCAGCATTAGGTTTGAGTTCACGATATTCTTTGGGATAGGGAGTGATAAAAGGGATGGTCGCAACGCCCGGAGTCTCCCGGCTCGATCCCTCTTCCTGAATCGTCAAGAGATAGACGCCACGCTCGGCCGCAGCAAAGCCTGCTTCGTAGCGTCCGGGAGCAATTTGCCTCATCGGCGCAACGCGACTTAGCCGCCCCGGATCAAACAACGTCCCTTTGAGCTTGAGCTCATTGATGAACGCCCCCTCCTCGGAAAAGACATCAACGATGGCTTTCACCCGATCCCCTTCCCGCTTGAGCTCGGTGCGAAGTTTCATTTCGGTGGCCTGGCGCATGGCGCCGCGCGCGAGTTGACCGGCCCACTGCGGGAAATGTTCCCAACCCACCCATTGCTTACCCCACCTTCCACTCAAGTCTGAGGTGAAGGCTGTGACCTGTCCCAGCCCGTACCTCCAGGAGACCAGCAAGGGATCGTCGTTCGCCTTCATGAGCACATCGGCCCGGGGCTTGGGATGGGTGAGAACGTAGCCTTGAATCGCCGGGAAGGGTTTTTGGAAGAATCCTTTGAGCGGGCCCACGGCGGCGACCGCGGTCGGCTGGACGATCTTTTCGACCAGTAGATCCCGCGAAATCAAGAGCGCCTCGGTGGTGAATATCTGCGGGATGGTCTCGGGATCGATAGTGACGTAGGCTCGTCCTTTTCCGTCCCGGGCGACGCTCGAAAGCAGCCCGTGATCGGCATCTTGACCCACGGCAACCGTCGACACGGTAATCCCGTCCCGCGCCATCTTCCCCACCAAAGACGCAAAATCCTGCTTGTCCGTAAGGCCATCGGACAAAACGATGAGATGCTTGATCGCAGCCGCCTTCCCGGCAAAGCCCCGGTATGCTTCGAGCATGGCTTTGTAAAGGTCGGTGCCTCCCTCGGACTGAAGCGAGGCGAGCCGCTCCGAGATCCATTCCCCCTTGCCCACCCGACGAAACGGCAACACCCAATCCCAATCCGCATCAAAAGCCAGAATCCCGATCTGGTCCGACGGGTTCATGATGTCGGCGGCCGCCATCGCCGCGGCTTTGGCCAGATCAAGCTTGGTGCTGCCCGGGGGACCCGCGCCCATGCTTCCCGACTTATCCAGGACGAACAAAAGCGCCACATGAGGGAGGTCCAACCGGGCAGGCGGCCTCATATCCACGGGTAAGATGCGCTCCAAGGGAGTCCGGTAGTACCCGCCAGCGCCGTAACTCTGGTTGCCGCCGATCACGACCAGGCCGCCGCCAAGGTCCCGGACATACTGCTCCACGGTCTCCATCACCGACTGCGACAGACCATAGGCCGGAACGTTATCGAGAACGAGGAGATCAAACGTGGAGATTTCCGCCAGCGAGAGCGATACGTCTCGTGGCTCGGCTTCCACCACCGCATTTCCCTGCGCCGCAAGGGCGCGCGCGAATTGGCGCCGCGCACTGGTGCCGCCGTGGAGATAGAGGACGCGCGGGGGGCCCTTGACCTGGACTACTCCCTGCAAAAGGTTGTTTTCGGCTAGCGTATCGTGCGCTGATTCCACCAGGATTTCGAATGCGTGGTTACCCTGCTCCGTTAAGACGTTTTTGACGGCGATCCGATTGGTCCCCGGGCGAAGCGTGAGAGCTTGTTGCCTGAGAATGGCCCCGTCGCGCAGGATCTTCACGCTCGCCGGAGCCTCGTATAGGCTTTCAACGGCCGCCTTCACCTCGAAGGTCTCGCCGCTTCGGACCTCATGGGGCAGGACCAGGTCGCTGACATAAATCTCGTTTTTCGCCCGGGATAAATTGACGGGCAAAACCCAAACGGCCGCCTCCTGAGCACGCAACTGCGGGATGACGCGCGCCGCCTCCGCACGGTTCTCGTTGCCGTCGGAGATCAGCAGGACCCTGCCCTGGCGGCCCTCCCCGATCTGAGCCGAGGCCGCCTGGAGCGCGGCCTGGATGTTGGTCTCCTCCCTACCCACCTCCGGCCCGAGCTCCGCCGGGCTAAAATCCAAGCGCGGGAAAAATTCCCAGATCGGGTTCTGCCCGAAAAACAAAAGCCCGACGCGCAGCGCCGCGTTTTTCGCGTGGCCGGCTGACTCGAGAACCTGATACGAAAGATCTTTGGCCTCCTGTCCGACGCTGCGCGAAAAATCGACGGCAACGATCAGGTCGAGCGCCTGCGCCGCCTGAAACATCCTCGGATTGATGAGCGCCAAGATGACTGCGGCGAGCGCAAGGAGGCGAAAGGCCCAAGGGTAAAATGAGGCGCCTGCGCCATGAAAAGCCAAGAAGGCCTCGATGCCAAGCAAGGCCAGCGCGAGCCCGAGCAGGAAAGGCCACAGATGAAATGGCGCCTCAATCTTTTCGCCTCGCCCGCTCTCCGAGGGGGATCCGGACCGGGCCGTGATTCGGGGATGAATCTGGGACTCGCTCTCGCTCAGGAGGTTGACCGCGAACTCCCCTGTTCTACTTTGGGTCCGAAACGTATAGAAGCCGGCTTCGACCGTGTCCGGGTAGGGCTGCGGATTGGACGCCACCTTGAGCGTTTCTTTCCTTCCCGAGGGTTTTCTAACCTCGACCTGCTCGTCCGCAGGCATCACATGGATCGGGAAAGCGGCGCCGCCCTGAACCTGCTGTGCGGGAAATTCTTGCTCCTGTGGACGAAACCACCGCAGCGCATTGGTGAAAAGAATGGGAAAGGCCACCCTGAAGGGAAGATCGGAAGCCATTAGATCAAAACCGACGACGAGCGCCCTGAGCTTTCCCCTCTCGAGCGCGATAAGCAGCGGCCCTTCGCGAGCTCGAGCCAAAGCGACCGCCGCCCCCGTGACGCGAAGGCGCATGGCGTCTTTGATGTACAGATCGTCGAAGCGCAGCCCTTGCGTTAGAGGATGCTCCGTGGCGACGAAAACAGGCCGGGGAAGGAAAATCTTCCCGGCAGCTTCCAGGGATAGCCCTCCGGCGACTGTGTTGATGAGAATAAAATTCCCCTCCCTGAGCGATGGGACGGGAATTCCGTCGGCGATGACGACGTCATACTGCCCGGGCTCCTCCGCCAGCGGTTTAGCCGGCCATTGCTCCATTCGGGTAACCCGAACTGCGGGGAGAGAACCGAAGAGGCGCTCCAGGTACGTGTTGCCCTTGCCGACATAAAGAAGGTTGAGCGGTCTCGCCTCGGAGAGCGTAAGAAAGGCCTCATTGTCAAGCGCAAAGTCATCTTCGATCTCCAGGCGAGCGACCGCCCGCTTAGGCAAAGGAGCCCGCAACGGATAGATGAGCACCCGGCTCTCGTGAGGGGCCAGCCGAAGCCGCGTCTCCGTCCAGCGTTTTTGCTCCAGCATGAGCGCGAGCGAGGACTCGACGGCGCGGGCGGTGAAGTTTCTCACCTGCACCATGACTTCATATGCTTCCGGCCGGTTCGGCAGGCGCCGGAACTCAAAACCCGTGATCCCTACATTTTCGTTTTTTCCCTCCACCCGGATCAGGCTGAGCTGCGGCGAATTCCACGGCAGCTCTTCAGCCCCATCGAAAGCGCCATCGCTGATGACCACAACGCGGTCCCGGCTGCCGCGCTTGAGAAAAGAATGGGCAAAGAGGACGGCTTCTTTTACCCGAGCCGGCGTGTCGGTAGCTTCCAGGCTCCGCCCCAGATCCCTGAGCCGCCTTTTGTCTGCCGTCAGGGGCGACAAAACCCGGGGGATCGGACCCGCGCCGACAACCATCATCCTCTGCCCGGAAGGCAGGGCGTCGACCAAGGCGCCAAGCTCACGCCGGGCATCGTCCATGCGCGTCCCCGCGCGACCCCGCGCCTTCATGCTCGCGCTCAAATCGATCACAGCGATGCTGTCTCCCGCGCGCGCGCCGAAGCGCAGCAACGAAGGATCGGCTAAAGCCAGGATCAAAATAAGAGCAGCCAGAAGCTGTAGGATCAGAAGGAGGTTGTTCTTGAACAGCCAGCCGATCCGCTTTCCCATGGGACGCTCCCGCAGGATACGCTCCCAGAGAAACAGGGTGGTCGTTTTTACCCGCACACCCTTGGGCCTAAGGCTATGGAGGAAAAGGATCAGCGGAATGGCGCCGAGCAACAGAAAAAATGCGTATGGGAAAGCCCAGCTCATAAACCAGAACGACGGGATAGTTTTGAGTTTTTAGAACTCAAAATTCATAACTCTTATTTGATGCTGTGCGCGTGACGAAGCGTGAGCAGCACAAAATCCTCAAACGGCGTCGCCGTGGTCGTACGGAAATAATCCATCCGGCGACTGAGACAGAACCCTTCGATCTCGCCAAAGTAGCTCTGAAGCTCTTCCTGAAACCGCCGGGCGAGGTCCTTGTCGAGAAACACCCGTCGCTCCTTTTGGCTTTCCACATCGGCGAAAAGGACATCGCCCATAGGCCCGTGCTCGAGCTCCGAGCGGTCCAGGATATGGATCACCAAAACCTGGTATTTTTTACGCACAAGCTCCTCCAAGGCGGCGCGCCACCCCTGGAGATCAAACAGATCACTCAAGAGCACGGCCAGTCCGGGGCGGGAAAAAAGCCCGGCAAAGGCTTGAGCCGAGGCGCCGAGATCGGTTTTTCCCTGGCAGGAAAGGTTTTCGAGGAACTGAAAGAGCGTAAGGATCTGGTTTCTCCCCCGCCCCAGAGCGAGAGGAGAGAAAAAATCAGCGGAAAAACTCGCGCCGCCGACTCGATCGAGGTTTTTGAGACCGATATAGCCCAGGGCCGCAGCGACCCTTTTGGCATATTCGATCTTCGCCGGTCGCCCCTCGGCCATCGACTGGCTGGCATCGAGCAACAGATAGATGTTCATCTCTTCTTCGGCGGTGAAGAGTTTCAGCCATAGCCTTCCCAGCCGCCGGTAAATATTCCAATCGACATAGCGTAGATCGTCGCCCTTCTGGTACCTGCGATAGTCGGAGAATTCGAGGCTAAAGCCTCTGAGCGAAGAGGGGTGCTCACCCTTGGGGATCGACCGCGAAAGACGCTTCGCCACCAGGCGCAGATGCTCGAGCTTTTTCAAAAATTCCGGCTCGAGAAAGCCGGGAAGGGCTTCGCTCATCGCGTGGCTCATGACATCTCCGGCACGCCTTCCACTACCGCCTCCAGGATTCTTTCCGTCGTGATCCCTTCGGCATCCGCCTCGAGATTCAAAATAATGCGGTGGCGCAAGCTGTGGCGGATGGCCGCCCGGATGTCCGCGAAAGAAACATTGGGCCGGCCATCAAGAAGCGCGCGCGCCTTGGCCGCCAGGATCAGACTTTGCAAACCCCGCGGGCTCGAGCCGTAAAGCACGTACCGCCCCGCCAGCGGAGCCTGGCCGTCCTTTTGTGGATGGGTGGCCAGGACCAGCCGCACCGCATAGTCCTTTACCGGCTCTGCGATCGGCACCTCACGCACCCACTGGCGAATTCTCAAGACGCCGTCGGCGGCCAAGACTTTTCTTAGCGGAGCGGGCGGAGCCGCTGTGGTGAGATCGGCGATGCGGCCGAGCTCTTCGCGGCTCGGGTACTGGAGCAGCAACTTGAAGAAAAAGCGATCGAACTGGGCTTCCGGAAGCGGATAGGTTCCCTCCATTTCGATCGGGTTCTGCGTCGCCAGAACGATGAACGGGCTCTCCAGGCGATGTCCCTTTCCGCCGACGGTCACGCTCTGCTCCTGCATCGCCTCCAGCAAGGCCGACTGAGTTTTCGGTGTGGCGCGATTGATCTCATCGGCGAGCACGATATGGGCGAAAACCGGCCCGTGTTGAAAGTCGAAAAGTCTCTTACCCGAGGGATCCTCGGTGAGCACATGGGTTCCCGTAATATCGGCGGGCATGAGGTCCGGAGTGAACTGGATGCGTGAGAAGCTCAGTTGCAACACCTCGGCCAGGCTACGCACCATCAGGGTCTTGCCCAACCCCGGCACGCCCTCAAGCAAGCAATGACCGCCGCACACCAGGGCGACAAACACCTGTTCAATCAAATCCTCGTGGCCCACCACCGCACGGCTCATCTCCGACTTGAGATCTTCAAAGGCGCGGCGAGCCATCGCCGTTCTTGCGCGAACTTCGCCTAGCTCTTCCATTCACTCCGCCTTTTGCTCGGCCATCCCCAGCGAAAGAAAATAGTTTTTGACCGTTTCCCTCAGTCCCTCGGGGATCCGCTCCGAAGCCAACTCCTCTTCCGCCTGGCGACTGTAAGTAACGACGAGATCGTCCACTCCAACCGTGCTCTCGCCGGCGCGAGGTTCCCCCTGCCATCGAAAGCTCGTGCTCCTCCCCTCTCTGAGCATCCCTTTCAGGTGAGCCGCCACCGCAGGGTTGAACAGCGCGGACGCCTGAGCAGGAGGCTCTTTCGTCCCGGGGCGATCCCCCGGGAGTGTGCCGGGCCCCGTGCGCGGCGGGTCAGGCTCGCCTGAGCGCCCGCTCCGCCCCTGGGTGAGTTCCGTTTGCCCCCGCTCCGCCTCCCCCTGCACGAGCAGGCGCAAAAACTCGCTGATCTCCCTGAGCGACCTGCGATCCAGCTCCGCGGCCAGGCTTTTTTCAAGCTCGCCGAGAAAGCTTTCAAGCTCTTCCCGAGTAAGGCTCTCGAGCGGGAAGCGGCGCTTTTTCAGCTCCGCGCTAAGCCGCGGCAGGCTCTCCAGCCGCGCGGCCCAAACCCGTGTTCCCGGTTTTCTTCGACAGCCCGGAAAGCTCTTGGCGCAGCTTCGGCTCGCTCATTTGGCCGCGCCGCCGTCTTTCCGCAAGCTCCTCCATAACGCTCGCAACGCGAAGGCTTTCGGTAAGGCCCTCCGAGCGCGCCCGCTCCTTGACCTCGTTAGAATACCGCTTGAGCGCTTGCGCGAGCGAATCCGGGTGAGGGCCGTTCGCGCCTTTCCTCCACTCAACGCCGGCATCGAACCACACGAGCAGCAAGAACAGCAACAGAAGCACAGGAAGAAAAAACGCATGCCAGGAAACCTCTCGCCTGAAGTGAACCCGGACATCCACTCCCTTTAGCCGCTCGGCCGCTTCCGCGAGAACCGCGCGCTCAGGGAGCCGTTTTTGTCCGCGGCTAAGAATCTCCCAGGCCGTCATCGCCCGCTCCTCCAGACCAAGGGATCTGTCGAGGTGAAAAAGAGCGCGTATAAAATCCCGATCGCCCCAGGGACGAAAACGCAGGATCACTCCAGCGACGAGCGGGCCGAGAATCAGGGGAAGCGCGAGCGGGCTCAAACCCCGGGGCAACGCCTCGCGGAACGGGAGAAAGGCGAGGGAAGCCACAACGGCATAGAAAAACGACTCGATGAGCACTTTCTCCCTTCTTTGTGCTCTCCGGCGCGCGAGCACGGCGGTAAACCGCTCCCGAAGCAGGCTTTCCTCGTAACTCATTGAGAACTCTCGCGCCTCAGCGCCAAGCGATAAGCGAGCAACCCCAAGCCGAAAACGAAAAGGTGAAAAGCAGCGTGGATCACCCCGGCAGGCCAGCGCCATCCACCAACCACAAACGGCGCCATTTCCTTTCTCCCGAGATGGAAGAGAAGGAAACCAATCGGGTTTGCAGGCAGGTAGACCAGCGCGGAAACGATCATCAAAGCAAAAAACAGGCAGCGGACAAAGACCTGCCGGTTCTCCACCCGTCGCTCCCAAAAAACCGCCGCCGCCAAACCCCAGACACCGTAAGCAAAAGAATAAAAGAAAAGAAGGCCCAGCGTCGTCAGCACGAGGCCGAGGCTGGTCCGGGATATGGCGCCGGCCCAGAGGAGCAGCGGCGCCGCCACCAGGATAAAAAAGCTCGTGTGCAGACAGAAAAGCGCGAGTTGCGCCCCGGCGACCTCAGAGATCCCAACTCCTTCCTCGCTCAACCAATGCTTCAACGGGAGAAAGCGCCAAGGCACAAATTCCCGATTGGCCAGGCGCAGGCCGAAGTAAAGCAGCAACAGAAGAGCGACTATGGCCGAGACTCGGAAGAGATTAGCGGCGCCCGTCCAGGCCTGCGGGTCGAGCGACGGAAGAAAGAGCGTCAGGAAGGCGATCGGGGCGAGGGTTACAAGCAGGTAAAAATAGACCGGGATGCCCTGGCCCTCCACAAAATAGACCTCCACGCCTTCGCGAAACACCGGATTATCCTTCATCGAGATCCCCGCCCCCGTCGAGGGGGATGATGACACGAAACAGCGTGTAATCATAGGCCAGAACGTGGCCGTCGTCGGTCCACACCCGCGGCGAGGCTTCCCTCACCCAGCCAAAAAAGAGCGCGCCATCGCCGCTCCAGCGTCCCAGCCCTTGCCCGTCGGGAAAAAAAGAATGGCGGAACAGCACCTCGTGCAAGCGATTGTCAAAGCGGATCTCGCGCAGATCCAGGCGCGGGCGCTGACTCTCCGATGCGGGCGCTTTTGCCTCGCGCGCAAACTCGCGCACCAGGCTCGAGCCCCGGGCGATATCGCCGAGAAAAAAACTTTGTCCCCGGACAACGAACCAACACTCCGTAAGGTCTTTTGCGCTGCGATTGTTGAGCCTGAGCGTAAGGCGATCGCCACGGTCCTCAAGCTCGAGGCCGAGCGGAAACAAACTTTGGGATCGGATCCTAAGGAGCCGATAACCCCATTCGCTGAGCGGAAAACTAAAGCGCGTGGCGCTGCCTTCCTCCTCCGCCACGACCGCAGACTCGGCCGCAGTCCCGGGACGGGGGTAGAGCGCCTCCAGGTCGCTCCATCCGTTTTCTACCAGGACGCCGTATGCGCGCGTCTGCGTAGAAAATAGAGCCACATTCGACTGGGCTTCGGCATACCCGCCGGTAGAGCCGTCGAGCAACGTGGCCGTAAGCAACACGCCGTCCGGAACGTTGCCGCGGCGGCTGAAATAAAGGTAGCCGCCGAGCGAGGCGAGCGCATTCAGCAGGACAAAGCACAGCGCGAGTTTCCGCCGGCTTAAGCGGTGCTCGCGCCATCCCCACACGACAGCGCCGGCGCCGCCGAGATAGAAAAGCGTCCAGAGGAAAAAAGAGCGAACCGGCACATAGGCGGAAATAAACGAAGGGGTGGCGAGGAGCTGGGAAAAAACCGTATCGTCCCAGCGCGCCTGCGGCGTCGGCGACCGCTCCGGCAACGACGCCAAAAGGTCGCGAAAAAGAGCCGGCAGACCCTCCCAGCGGGACAACGGCGGCCGCCCCACATCAACCGCCAGGTAGAAGACCTTTCCCTTTCCCCGATCGGTCTCGACCAGGATGGGAAGGCCTCCGTCTTCAAGCACCGCTCTGCCCTCGACGAGCCGCGCTGCCTGACCCCAGAGATCCTTGAGCGGAGCGCCTGCTTTTCCGTAGCGCCGGTCCAGGTCCGGCAGGGCGGAAAACCTCTTGAGCCCGGCCACGCGAACGGGCAGAAAGCGGCTCATCGCCGCTTCCTGATAAAGAGCATAGTGCAGGCTGCCCAGAATCAGCATCCGTCCGCCCGAAGAAAGCCATCCTTCCAGAGCCGCGAGCTGCCGCCGGGAGAGATCGCGCAGCGATTGCTCGTAAAAGACCAGCGCGGAGACCCCTTGATAGGCCCTGGGATCGGCCGGCAGGTCGCCAAGAGCGAGCGAGATCAAAGGCCCCGCGAATGTCGGACCCACGGGAAGCGGCGGCAGAAAATTGTTTTCGGTGACGAGCACCAGCAGCGGCGCGGCCGAGAAGTGACGGCGCAAGTCGATCTCTTTCGACCACCGAGAGCCGGCGCCGGAAAAGGTCAAAGTCAAAGGCCGGCTAACGGAATCGGGATCGATCGTAAACTGAAAACTCTTCCGCGATTGCGCCGGTAAAAGAACCCGCCGGCGATGATAGACGGGGTACAGATCCACGCCGCGGGCAGGGCCCCCTTTCCAGACCCTGACCTCCAAAATGCCCTGCGCCACCCCTCCCAGATTCGCAAGCTCGACGCGGAGCGGGAATGGGTAACCCAACCGAAACAGGCCGTGAAACCCGACTTGGGTGTCGATCTTGACCTGAGCTTCGGCCGCAGCAACCGACAAAGAGAAAAAAATGAAAGGGAGAGCGCACAGAGGAAGAGCCGTCTTGGCGCGATAATGGGACATGTCCCTTCACCCAGGCCCGCGCGCCAGGAGCAAAGCGCGCTGGTCAGTCGATGAAGTCCAGACGCAAGATCTCGAGCGTGCGAACTCCCGTCGGGGTGCGGGCCTGGACTTCGTCTCCTTCGGACTTGCCGATGAGAGCGCGAGCGACCGGGGAGCTGATCGAAATCTTCCCGTTCTTGGGCTCCGCCTCGTGGTCGCCGACTATCTGATACACAACCTTATCGCCGGTGTCGGCGTCGGCCAAGGTCACCGTGGCGCCGAACACGACCTTGTCGCCGGAAAGCTTGGCGACCTCAATAACCTGGGCTCGGGCGAGCCTATCCTCGATCTCCCGTATCTGCACATCGAGCAGGGCCTGCCGCTCTTTGGCTGCGTGAAACTCGGCATTCTCGGACAGATCCCCGTGGTCGCGCGCCTCCTCCACTTCCTGCACGATCTTCGGCCGCTCCACGGCCTTCAAGCGCTTGAGCTCTTCCATCAGACGTTGGTGCCCGCGATACGTCATCGGGAGCCGAGAGTTGTCTGCCATACCTAGCTCCTACAGAAAAATAAAACCTCTCGGGAAACTCTCCCCAGAGAGGCTTTTGTCTACCTGGCGAACCATTATTGTACCACCCCGGAGGGATAAATCAACTCTTTGTAGTGATTCCAACCCGCTTTCCCGGCCCAAAAACATGACACGACACGCCGTGACCGTTTGCCGTGAATTCGAGCTTCGGTTCTATTTTGTCGCAGACATCTTCCCGGTACGGGCAGCGCGGGTGAAAGCTGCAGCCCGGAGGCGGTCGCACCGGACTCGGCACGTCCCCTTGCACGATCATCCGCTCCTTCTTTCGGCTCGGGACGGGAATGGGAACGGCCGAGAGCAGCGCTCGGGTGTACGGATGTTTAGGATCCCTATAGATGGTCTCGCTGTCGGCGATCTCAACGATCTTGCCCAGATACATGATCGCCACCCGGTGGCTGATGTGCTCGACGATCCGGAGATCGTGGGAGATGAAGAAATAGGTAAGGTGCATCTTCGTCTGCAGGTCCTGAAGGAGATTGATAATTTGGGCCTGAATCGAGACATCGAGGGCGGACACCGGCTCGTCGGCGACGATGAAATTCGGGTTCACGGCCAACGCGCGCGCGATCCCGATCCGCTGGCGCTGTCCGCCGCTGAACTCGTGCGGGTAGCGGTCGTAATGCTCTTGCCGCAGTCCGACGTGGCGCAAAAGCTCCATGACGCGATCTTTTTTCTTCCGCCCGCGGGCGAGATTATGGATCTCGAGTCCTTCGCCGACGATCTCCCCGACGCGCATGCGCGGGTTCAGCGAGGCGTAGGGGTCCTGAAAGATGATTTGCATCTGGCGGCGCATGTCACGCAGCTCCCGCTGCGAAAGCGAGAGGAGATTTGTCCCGCGAAAGTAGATCTCGCCCGCGCTGGGCTCGATGAGCCGCAGGATCGTTCGACCCAAAGTCGACTTCCCGCAGCCCGACTCTCCCACCAATCCCAGTGTTTCACCCTCTTCGACCGTGAGGTTGACGCCGTCGACCGCCTTGACCTCCCCCGCGCGGCGGGAAAGAAGGCCGCCCCCGACGGGGAAGTATTTTTTCAAGTTGCGAATCTCTAAAAGGCTCATAGCTAAAAGAGACCGGCGACCGACGACCGGGGACCGAACACTAAGAGGTAATCTTCCGGTCTCCGGTCCTCCGTCATCTGTCTATCCGTCATCATGCGAAGTAGCATGCGGCCCAGTGATCCTCACCCTTCTTTTCCAGCGGCGGCTCAGCCTCAGCGCAAATCCCGGCAGCCTTGGGGCACCGATCGCGGAATCGACACCCGCTCGGGAGCTCCAGCGGGCTCGGCACGACCCCGGGAATCGCCTCCAGCCGCTTCTTTTTCTTCCCGCCCAGTCCCGGCAGCGAATTTAGCAGTCCCACGGTATAGGGATGCAGAGGGCGCTCGAAGATCGATTTGGCGGTGGAGCGCTCGACAACCTTCCCCCCGTACATGATCGCCACCTCATCGGCCTGCTCGGCGACCACGCCCAGGTCGTGGGTGATCAGCAAGAGGGCCATCCCGAGCTTTTCTTGCAGCTCGTTCATAAGGTCGAGAATTTGGGCCTGGATGGTGACATCGAGCGCGGTCGTCGGCTCATCGGAGATGAGCAGGCTGGGATTGCAAGACAAGGCCATTGCGATCATCACCCGCTGGCGCATCCCGCCGCTCAGCTGGTGCGGATAGTCGTCGACGCGGGATTCGGGATCGGCGATCTTCACCAGGCGCAGCATTTCAATGGTCTTGTCCCGGGTCTCCTTTTTCGCCAGTCCGATTTTTCCCTTGACGATCTTTCCCGGCGGCGAGGGAACCAAGCGTAGGATCGAGAGCGCGGTGACGCTTTTGCCGCAACCGGACTCGCCGACCAGCCCTAAGGTCCTCCCCTCTTCGATGTCAAAGCTCACCCCGTCGACCGCTTTTAGCTCCCCCTCGAGGGTGAAAAAAGAAGTGCGGAGGTCTCGGACCTCGATCAGCGAACCCATAAATCCAATATCAGTCTCATTGCAGAAGGCAAATTGCAACCCGCAAAAGCAAGAATCGAGCTGATCCAACGCACCGGCGATTTACATTTTGCCTTGCCCGTCATCGCATCCCCCTAAGGCGCGGGTCCAGCGCGTCGCGCAATCCCTCGCCCAGAAGGTTGTAAGACAAAACCGTAAGCAGAATGGCCAGCCCGGGAAACAGCGAAAGCCACCAGGCAATCTGGATATTATCCTTACCCGAAGTAAGGATATTGCCCCAGCTCGGAGTGGGAGGCTGCACGCCAATGCCAAGAAAGCTGAGCGCCGACTCCGTGAGAATCGCCCCCGCCACGCCCAGGATAGCCGCAACCATAACCGGAGTCAGGCTGTTAGGCAAGATGTGGCGCGCGATAATTCGGAGATTGCCCACACCCAGGGCGCGGGCCGACTGGACGAAGTCCCTCTCTTTCAAGCTTAAGAACTCGGCCCGAACGAGCCGGCACACCCCCATCCATCCGGTCAGGCCGATGATCGCCATGATGGTCCCTATATTCGGCTCCAAGAAGGCGATGACGGCCAGAATCAAGAAGAACGTGGGAAAGCACAGCATAACGTCAACGAACCGCATGATCAGGCCGTCTACCCATCCCCCATAGTAACCTCCTATCGAACCCAGCAGGGTGCCGATAACGATAGCGATCCCAACCGAGACGAATCCCACCCACAGGGAAATTCGGGCGCCGTAGACAACGCGGCTCAGCACATCTCGTCCCAGCTCATCGGTACCGAAGGGATGCGCGAAGCTGGGAACCTCCAGGACGGCATCCGCATCGATCGCATAAGGATCGGGGATAGGGAGGAGCGTCGCCGAAACCGCCACGGCAAATAGAAAGACCACCACACAGCCGCCGAACAGTGTGAGCGGGTTTCGCCGTAGCGCTCCCCAGACCGATCCCCAGATCATCCCGCCCCTCCGCGACGAATGCGCGGGTCCACGATGGCATAGGAGACGTCGGCCAGCAGGTTGCCCAGGAGGGTAAGAAAGGCGCCGATCGTCAATATTCCCATCACCAGAGGATAGTCCCGGCTCATCACGCCCGTGAAAAAGAGCCGGCCCATACCGGGAATGCCGAAGATCTGCTCGAAAATGACCGAGCCGCCGATCAGGCCCGGCACGGACAATCCCAGGATCGTCACCACCGGCAGGAGCGCGTTGCGCAGCGCGTGTTTGTAGATGACCTCCGCCTCCGAGAGACCCTTGGAGCGCGCCGCGGTAATGTACTCCTGGCGCATCACCTCCAGCATGCTTCCCCGCATGTAACGGGAAAGGCCCGCCAAACCGCTGAACGCCGAAAGCAATACAGGCAGGATCAGGTGGGAGACAAGATCCCACATCTTACCCGCAAGCGAGAGCTGCGGATAGTCGAGGGAACTCAGCCCCGAGATCGGCAGCCATTCCAGCTGAACGGAAAAGAGGATGAGGGTAAGGAGCGCCAGCCAGAAAGTAGGGATCGCAAAGCCGATGTAGACAAAGACCGTAAGAACCTTGTCAAACGTCGAGTACAGGTGGGACGCCGAATAGGCGCCGATCGGGACGGCCACCAGAAAAATCAAGAGCAGGGACAACACGTTGATCGTGATCGTGATCGGCAGGGCTTCCTTTATCTTGTCCATCACCGCTCGACGATCCGCCGAGAACGAGACACCGAAGTCGAGCGCCAAAAACCGCCTGAGCCACTGCCAGTAGCGCTCGTGCAGGGGCTTGTCCAGTCCGTAGTAAGTGATCAATCTCTGCTTAGCCTCCGCGGTCATCTTCGGATTGAGATCGGCCAGGACGTCGATGGGGCTTCCGGGAGCCAGGTGAATGACCAGGAAAGAGACCAGCGTAATGCCGAACAGGAGCGGGATTAGGGTGAGTGTCCTACGAGCCAGGTAACTCAGCATGATCGCATCACCGCAAAACCCGAATCGCAGAGCAAAAGAGCTCCAGTCTTACATTCCGCAATCCGCAATTCCCGACCGTCACGGCAACAGCGCCACCCGGCCATACTTTTGCGATTCTTTCGGCACATACCAGCGGTGAAAGTTGTAGCTGATCCCGAGCGGAGATGGCTCGATGCCATGAATCCGGGCATGAACAATAGGCAAGGCCTCGGGAACGTACAGGAACGCATAGGGTTGCTCCTCCGCCAAGATCTCCTGAAACCGGCCGTAAATCGCCTTGCGTTTTTCCTGCTCAAAGGTCCGCCGGCCCGCCTCCAAGAGTTCATCGACTTCGGGATTTTTGTAGGAGATGAAATTCAATTCCTTTTTTCCGGTCTTGCTCGAGTGCCAGATATCGTACTGGTCGGGCTCGAAGCCGGTCGTCCAGCCCAGTATCGTCGCCTCGAAGTCTTTTTTGTCGATGAACTCGTTGATAAAAGCCGACCATTCAATGACGCGGATTTTTATTCGGATGCCGATTTTTTTTAACCGCTCCTGGATGATCACCGCGGTCCGGTGCCGCAGCGCGTTGCCCTCGTTGGTGATCACCGTGAACTCAAACGGCTGCCCGTCCTTGTCCAAAATCCCGTCGCTGTCGCGATCCGCCCACCCGGCCTCCTTGAGCAGGGCCAGCGCCTTGGCCGGGTCGTGAGGGTAATTTTTCACATTGGGGTTATAAAACCAAAGCCCGGGCTTGTACGGACCGGTGGCCGGCGCCCCCAGGCCCAAAAGCACGACCTTAATGATCTCGTCCTTGTCGATCGCGTAGGTAAGCGCCTGGCGCACGCGCTTGTCTTGAAATTTCGGCTCGAGCAGATTGTAACCCAAATACGTGTAGGCATTGGCCAGGTAGCGGTACTTGCTAAAGTTGTCGCGAAAAAAAGGATCGTCGGTCTGGCGCTTGTATTGAATCGGGGTAAGCCCCATGAGATCCAGGCCCCCGGCCTTGAGCTCGAGGAACATCGTGGCCAGATCCGGGATAACTCGGATCACGTAGCGGTCGATAAACGGGCGCCCCTCGAAGTAATCCGGGTTCGCTTCCAGGATCACCCGGTCGCGACTGATCCATTCTTTGAAGCGATACGGCCCCGTGCCGATCGGCCTGCGCGCCAGGTCGCTCTTGGTAACGTCCTTCCCTTCCAGCAAATGCTTGGGCAAGACCACCAAATTGCCCCAACTGCTCAACGCCGGAGCGAACGGTTTTTCATAGGTGACGCGAAACGTGTAGTCATCGATGACTTCCGCCTTTTTCACCTGGCGGAAATCCTCCGCATAGGCCGTGGGTGTAGCTGGATTGATAATGGTTTGAAAGCCGAACAGGACATCATGGGCCGTGAACGGATGGCGGTCATGCCAGCGAACGTTGCGGTGCAGCTTGAACGTGATTTGCAGGCCCCCCTGGCTCACCTCCCAAGATTCCGCCAGGTCTCCAACCAGCCGGACATCCTTATCGTATTTAACCAGGCCATTGATGATCAGGCCGGCGATGTTGTGCGACGCGCTGTCGGAAGCCAGCATGGGAATCAGGTTCGTTGCCTCGCCGATCGAGCCTTCGACCACCGTGTCACCATGCGCGGGCTCCAAGCCCACGGCCCCCGGCTTCGGATTTGGCGCGGGCGTCTCGGCACGTTGCCGCTCGCCGCAGCCAGAAAGATACAGGGATAGGGACAAAGATAGAGAGAAAAAAACAATCAGACCTCTGGCTCCCATCGTGGCTTAGCCTCCGAGGGACTCCAATGGGAGTTCGCGCACATGCGGCGGTTTCTCCACAACAAACAGGGACTCGGGCAGAACCACGTTTAACTCCGGCTCTTGGTACCGAAGCTCCACCTGGAGTTGCCGCATCGGCGCGGAGAAGGACAGCGTCATCGGAAACGGGACGCCGGATGTGACGGCAAAATCGGAAAAGCCGGCGCTGAACTCGATCTCGCCATTGCCATCGAAACGTTCCCATTTGAGCGGCAGGCCGCGGGTCGGATCGAAGGTAATCGTTTCCCGCCCGCCCCCTTCCCGCTGCCAGCTTAGGGAGCCCCCGTTGCCTTCCCAGCGCCCGCTCAAATCCACCGGAGGAAGACCCAACAGAAGCCGAGTCACCTCCTCCAACTCCAACGGAATTTGCGTGTAACGGGAGAGATTTTCCTTCGAGCTTCGGCCGCGATAGAAGAGTCTTTCCTGGGGGTGAAAGCCTACCACCTCATCGTTGGCCGCAGTAACGATCAGGACAGCGCCGAGCTGCGAGAGCGTTTCCAAACGCAACCGATCGGGCCGACGAATAACAACGACCTCTTGAAACTTGCCCCGGCCACGCCAGCTCGAGTACTCCACAGTGGCAAGCGCTCGCAAAGACCGGAGCTGCTGCTCTCTCTGGAGAAGGTTTCGAACGAGTTCCCCGGGATCGAGAGCTTTCTGTGGGATCTGATCGGTGACCGCCGGGCTCCGGGAAGCAACCGGCGCGCAGCTCAAGACACCCAGCAAGATTGCCGTCCCGACGGCGGCACGGGAGCAAGACTGGCAGAAGAGCCCCTGCCAATCAAGCGCTCTCAAATCTTTCTCTCCAAGAGCTGGATCTTCTCCCGGATCCGCTTGGACTGCTCCTCTTCCTTCGTCCTGACCAGCGCATCTTTGTAGCGCCCCAGAGCCCATTCCGGCTTGCCGATCTTAACATAGGCATCGGCAAGGTGCTCGATGATCGCCGGATCGTCACTGGCCAGCTCGACCGCGCGTTCCAGTTCCTCGACGGCCCTGTGGTAATCCCCTTTTTGGTAGTAGACCCAGCCCAGACTGTCGATATAAAAACCGTCGTTGGGTTGAATTTTGAGCGCCCTTAAGATGAGATTTTCCGCTTCGTCGAGATGGATGCCCATCTCCGCCCACGTGTAGCCCAAGTAGTTCAAAGCAGCCGCGTTTTTCGGGTTCAGCTCGATCGCCTTTTTCATTTGCTCGATAGTTTTTTCTTTGTTCTTGTTCTCGTCATAGAGCGCGCCGAGCTGAAAGTGGGCCTGATCAGCTTTGGGATCCAACGCCACGACCCCTTCCATCACCTCAATGGCTTTCGGAATATCCTTGGCCTTGCGGTAAAGCGAGGCCAAAAGTGCCATGATTTCTATTTGGTTTTTCTTTTTCTCGAGCGCAACCTTGACCGCTGCGATCGCCTTGGAAAGATCGTTCCGCCGGTCATAGAGATAGGCCATCTGGATGCGCGCGTCGGCAAAATAGTCGCTCGCTTGCGCAATGCGCTCGAACTCCTCGATCGCCTTGGCATCGGCCTTCAACTCGACATAGGTCGATCCCAGGTAGTAGCGGACCCGATCGTTTTTCGGATCCGCCGCCAGGACCAGGTTAAACTCCATAGCCGCCCGCTCGAAATCACCCCTTTCGAAATATATGAGCCCGATGCGGGTGCGGGTCTCACGCGGGTCCGCTTCGATCGACTCCAGGCGTTGAAACTGCGACAGGGCCTCGTCGAGCTTGTTCTGGCCCACATAAAGCTCGCCCAGCCGCTTTGCCGCCCAGGCGCTTTGCGGATTGACCTGCAAAAGCTTTTTGTAGGTCTGAACGGCTTCTTCGCTCTTGCCCCCAAGCTCGTAGACCAACGCCAGATCCATCAGCACGGGCTCCGAATTCGGATTGATCTCCAGGGCCTTGCGGTAGCTTTCTTCGGCCGCCAGATAGCGCTGGCCCTTCGCCTGCAGGCGCCCGAGATAGAAATGCGCGAGCATGGACTTGGGATTGAGGGCTAAAAGCCGCTCGAGATACTTGAGCGCTTTATCGTGATCCCCGAGCTTGAGCTCAAGCGCCCCGGCATAAAGCAGGGCGTCCTGGTTGTTGGGATCGATACCCAGGACATCATCGTACCGTTCGACGGCTCGCGCCTCCGACCCCGTCGCCGAGTACAACCCGGCCAGAAGCAAGCGGTTGTCGATCCCCTTGGGATCAAGCCGAACCGCCTCTTCCGCTTCTTGCAGGGAGCGCTTCAGATCTCCCTTTCGGAGATACAGAGTGGCGAGACGGACGCGCAAATAAGCATTGGCGGGATCGGCCTGAACGGCCGCCTCGTACTCCTGCAGAGCTTCGCTGAACTCGCCCTGACCCAAAAGGATCTGGCCTTTGAGAAAGTGGCCCAAAGCCTTTGCTTCTTGCGGGACGGGGACTTTTGGTTGCCCAACAAATGGCTGCGTGGGTTCCCAGGTGAGATCGCTCGGGGGTTCCTTCAGTTCAGGCGCCGTCACGGCGCAGGCGGAGAAGAGGAAAACTAGAGGCAACCAAAAAAAGCGGCCGGTGGCCATCACTTCAATTAGTTAACACACTCCCCCAGGGGGGTCAATCGGGGGCGGCGCTCCGCTTCTACCGCCCGGAGAATTGTGCTAGTTTTTTGACCGATGGGAACCTCCCGCGAAGCGATAAAAAAAGAAATCGAACACCTGCGCGCGGAGATCGAGAAGCACAACTATCAATACTACGTTCTCGATAACCCGCTGATCACGGACGCCGAATACGATGAGCTGTTCCGGCGGCTCGTGGAACTCGAGAAAAAATATCCCGACTTTGCCTCGCCGGATTCGCCCACGCGCAAGGTCGGGGCGCCACCGCTGGAGAGATTCGCCACCGTCCGCCACACCCTCCCCATGCTCTCCCTCAACAACGCCAACAACCGGGAAGAGATGGAGGAGTTCTCGGAGCGCACGCAGCGCTTCATCCGCGGCTCGGGGCCGATCGAATATGTCGTGGAGCCGAAGATCGACGGCGTAGCCGTGGAGCTCGTCTACGAGAACGGCCGCTTCAGCGTCGGATCGACGCGCGGCGACGGCGTCCAGGGAGAGGACATCACGCTGAATCTGAAGACGATCCGTTCGATTCCGCTCACCCTCCACAAGAGCAAGAGGGGCCTTCCCCGGCGCCTGGAGGTGCGCGGCGAGGTGTTCCTGCCGCGCGCCGCGTTTCAGAAGCTCAATCGAGAGCGGGAAGAAGAAGGACAGCCTGTCTTTGCCAATCCGCGCAACGCCGCGGCGGGGTCGCTGAAGCAACTGGACTCCACAATGACCGCGAAGCGACCGCTCGATATCTTCTGTCACGGGATGGGGGAAGTCACGGGATCAAACTTCGCCTCTCAGGCGGATTGGCTTGAGGCGCTCAAGGAATGGGGGCTCAAGCCGGTGCCCTTCGTCAAAGTCTGCCACAGCCTGAACGACATCTTTGCTTACCACGAAGAGATGGAACGACGGCGCGACGAGCTTCCGTATGAAATCGACGGCTTGGTTGTCAAGGTCAATAGCCTCGAACTCCAACGCCGCCTCGGCGAGATCGCCCGCTCGCCCCGTTGGGCGATCGCGTACAAGTTCAAGCCGCGCCAGGCCACCACCCGCATCCTCGCCATTCAGGCTCAGGTCGGACGAACCGGAACGCTCACCCCGGTAGCCAGCCTGGAGCCGGTGGTGGTCGGCGGGGTGACCGTAAAAAGCGCTTCGCTGCACAACATGGACGAGATCGAGCGCAAAGACATCCGCATCGGCGACACGGTGGTCGTGGAGAGGGCGGGCGATGTCATCCCTTACATCGTCCGGGTGCTCGAAGAAAAGCGCACGGGCCGGGAGAAGAAGTTCGTGATGCCCGAGCGCTGCCCCGTATGCGGCGGCGCAGTCTTTCGAGAAGGGGAAGAGGTCGCGTACCGCTGCGTGGGGCTTTCTTGTCCCGCCAAGCTGAAGGAGAGCCTCAAGTTTTTCGGCTCCCGCGCGGCCATGGACATCGAAGGGCTCGGGGAAAAGCTCATCGACCAGCTCGTCGACCGCGGGCTTGTCCGAGACCCCGCCGATCTCTACGGCCTCAAAAAGACGGTTCTTGCAAGCCTCGAACGCATGGGAGAGAAATCGGCGCAAAATCTCCTGGACGCCCTCGAGACGAGCAAAGACTCGACTCTGCCCCGCTTTCTCACCGCGCTCGGGATCCGGCATGTGGGTGAGGCCACCGCCAAGCTTCTGGCTCAACACTTCGGTGAACTTGAGGCCGTCGTTGGAGCCGGCGAAGAAAGGCTCACGGAAGTTCGGGAAATTGGTCCGGAGGTGGCGAAGAGCATTGCCCGCTTCTTCGCCCAAAAAGAGAACCGCAAAGTGATCGAGAAGCTGTTGCGCGCGGGAATTCGCCTCAAGAAAGAACCCAAGAAAGAGGGCAAGCTTGCCGGGTTGACTTTTGTCTTGACCGGCGCCTTGGAAACCCTTTCCCGCAGTGAAGCCCAGAAACGGATCGAGAGCCTGTGGGGCCGGACGGCCTCTAGCGGCAGCCACAACACCGACTACGTCGAACGACACAGGGACAGGCTCAGCCCGAGGCTGACCAGCCTTAGGCTGGACCGCTGCTTCGCGGAGCCAGTCCCTATTTCTCAGCGCGCCCTGCCTTCGCCCGCGCCCCGTCGAGGCCGCGCCTGGTCAGCTCGCGCTTCGCTCACGACAAGGGCCCGCCCCGCAAAATCGGTTCCATTGAGCGCCGCCGCCGCCCGTTCGGCCTCTTCCCCGGATCCCATCTCGACGAAACCAAAGCCTCTGGAGCGACCGGTCAGCTTATCTGTAATGATCCTGACGCTCACCACCGAGCCATGTTGAGCAAACAGCTCCTTCAGTTTTTCTTCCGTGGCCGAGAAGGAAATGTTTCCTATGTACAACTTCGGTCCCATCCTGACCCTCCTGTTTGGACGACGGGGTTGATTTTTGTTGGGATCACCTTACACAGAAGGGCTAGACGCGAAAGAAGACTGTAGGGGCACGGCGCGCCGTGCCCTACCCTCGGCACGCTCTTCGGTAACAGGGACCCTATCAAACGCGGCTAGATTACCTTCGGATCGGCCCCCTTGTCAAATCCTAGCTAAAGTAGTTCAAATCGTTCAAAATAGTTCAATTCGTTCAATCCCTTGGAAAAGACCTTAAACGGTTAGAACCTTTTGAACGGCTTAATCGTCAGTGGCATGGATAAACTCGAGGATATGGTCCGGGTTCATTTACGGATCGAGGGCAGGGTCCAGGGAGTATTCTTTCGGGCGACCGCCGTCGCAGAGGCCAATCGATTGGGCGTGAAAGGATGGGTAAGAACCTGCCCCGACGGCACGGTAGAGATCGTGGCCGAAGGCGAAAGAAAACGCTTGCAAGATCTCGTCGCCTGGTGCCGCCACGGGCCGCCGGGAGCGCATGTTCACGACGTTAAGCTCCGGTGGGAG
>JACPFH010000168.1 GCA_016183075.1 Deltaproteobacteria bacterium
CCAAAGGCCCTCTTACGGGCTCCGTCAACTCTCCCGGCAGCCTTATGTTCTTCACCGGCTTCGAGCGCGATGATTATCACGCCGACAATAACGGCCTCAGGAGCTGCAGCAGCACCGGCGGCAACTGCGAAGGAGCATACGCCAGCAATGCCAATGTAGGCCTGTGGTATTTCATTCGCCCCGGCTTACGATTGGGCGCGGAATATGGCCACTATCGCGTGAACAAAATCGGCCGCGGAGCCGATGACCTGAAAGGGGTGAACAGAGGGGATGAGGTGAAGTTCGACACCCTGGAGTTCGGGATGACTTTTGACTATTGACTTTCGTAAATCTCTCGCAGGGTCAAAAAAGAGGGGAGCCCAACCGCTCCCCTCTTTGCTATTAGCCCCCGCCAGTTGCCAGCAGGTGCCGGAGGCCTGGCGAAGGTGCTTTTCGCGAGCTTGAGCCCCAGCCAGATTTTGCCGATCTTCTTTTCGACTTCGCGTTTCTCCAGCCCCTCGACCACGAGCACCACGCGGTCACGCCGCTCAACGTACGATTGCGAAGTAGCGGGCTGCGGTCCACCGTATTTTCGAGACAGAATCTGCTGATAATGCTGCACAAACTCAAGACTGTCCTCAGGCGAGTCCCACGCTGTGACCCAGATAAACGACATCTCCTCACCGCGCCGAAACGCGACAAAACGGTCCCCGTCCCACCCGGTGGCGACTTTTTTGGCGACCTCCGTCGGAAAAAACTCTTTGAACAAACACTCGATCATGAGTTCGCCTAGGGTGTTGTTCTCGATCTCTTTCCACGACGGAGAAAAAAGCGCCGAGAGATCTCCCACGTCGATCCTCGTTGGGGGATCGGGAAGATCGTAATACTTTTCCGGGTGGAGCACCTGCTCGGTCGACTGCGGCGGGAAGGCGTAAAGGAGATCGACGCCACGCCAGCCCTTTTTCTTGAGCATTTGATATACAAAGGAGACGCCGGCTTCGTACTGGAAGAGCAGCTTGTCGGTAAGAGAAGCAGGGACATCGCCTAACGCCACACGCAGGGCGTCTCGGCTTTCCCGGAATGAGCTGAGCAACCCGGTCAGAGAATCCTCATTAACATCGCCCGATGCGTAGCCCAGCTCGGTCAGGATGCTATCGCCCTCGGCCACTGCGCGCAGGGCCAACGCTTCGTCGGGATTGCGAGAGGGTTTGAGCCTTCCTCGAAGGGAAAAGTGCTGGTCCTGGAGGGCGTGTGCCAGCTCATGGACCAGGGTGCCTTCGCCGATCGTGGGCATCGCCTCATCGCCGTTGGTGAAAGATTCTTGACCCACGCCTGTCCGCGGGAGCATGATCAGCCCCAACCGCAAGTTATAAAAGCCCAACAACTCAGACGAGTAAAGCTTGAGCAGGGAATTTTTGAGGTCGAATCCCTTGGGATAAAGGCCGAGCTTGGCGTATGCCAGCGAGAGCTCCTGGATTCTTTCCTGTCCGTATTCTTCGAGCAACTCTGCCTCCAAGTGCCGTCGCAATCCTTCCCGACTCTCGAAGGCGATCGGCACATCGCTGATGAAGTTCAGGCCCCGCACGGAGGCAAGGCGCTCCTTGACCGCCGCGATCTTCCCCTGACTATTACTCTGCTCGGCGCTCGTAACCAACTGGCGCGCACAGCCGAAGGAGCCGAGGAGAAACGCGCTTACGACGAGACTCCGGGCTGCGGCTTTCAGCTTTGGAACATCGGTCAGGCGCGAGGAGCCATTGATCCGGACGAGCATGAGATGTCTGTTGCGAAAAAAACGGTGTTCCGGGTAAGCTATCCGGGAAGAGGGACGGTGTCAAGCGACCGCGGAAGTTTTGCCCCTAGTTCTTCCTCGCGGCGGGTGCAGGATACTCGATGAGTACCGATTACTTGACGGGGGTTTGGGGATTGGGGGGGGCTCACGGGGAGGGGTACGAACCCCTCCCCTTCAAGCTCTTCAAGGATGTCTAGATCTAGCTATCGCCTCGCTGCACCTGGTTTGCCTGGCGCGCGATCTGGTCTTTTCCCATAGGGTCAGTGTCGCACGGTCCATAGAAGTCGATCACGTCGCTCGTGCTACTATCTTTAAGGACCGGGCGGTCCCACGATAAGGTCTCTTCATGAATCGCCGGAAACTTCAGGTGGCAGTAATTGCTGGCCGGGGCAGCGGC
>JACPFH010000080.1 GCA_016183075.1 Deltaproteobacteria bacterium
ATCGCTACCTTTTGGGCTAACGCTTTTGGTGAGAGGTGCGATTATGAATAATTCTTCGTCGCGTCCTCTCCACCCAGAGTTAGACGTTTTTGCTTAATCAGCATCGTTGTACTCGGGTTGAGCTTCTCGCGGAAAGTCGAAGCCTCCCTTTCCATCATTCTCCCGTGGGTTGTAAACTTGGCAGAATCGAGTTACGTGGCGAATGCCGAAAACGTCATCATAAGCAACATACCCATACACGTCGAAAATCGATCTCCCAGTATTGGTGTCGTCAATCAGGTTTTGCGTGAACGGAATGTCTACAAGCCCCTCCAGGGTCAATTTATCTCCTGGAAAAATCACAGCGATAGTGGGGAGAGTACCAGTGGGTTTCGGTTCAAGTTGCCTTTGTGGGATGATGCTAACGTCCCACCTTTTAGCGTTAATCTTTTTCAGTTTGAGCAGAGCAACCGTATTGCCGGTGTTTTTGACGGTGAAGTAGATTGGGGTCACGGGTCGTGCTTGCGGCTGAAACGGTTGGTCAAATACAACCGCCAGCCAAGCGCGTTCCACGATTCTCAGGCTTTTATCGGCAATATCAGCACTTTGTTTGGCGGCTTCTGCGGCTTTGCGGGTTTCAACGACTCCTTCGACCGCAATATCGGCTTGGCGACGGACTTCGCTGAGGGTGCTGGAGGCTATGTCAGCCTGAGTGCGGATCGCTTGCCACTGTCTATAAGCGAAAAAGGTATACAACGCGCCGACAACAAACAGAGCCCCCTGAACCAACACCGATGGCGAGTTCCAGGATGGTTGACTGGCATCGTTTTGTTCATAAGCGGCTTTTTGTTGATCGGCCATAGTGTGAAGCGTTTCGAGGAGGTCCGTTTGAAAAGACGTTGGAGCGCCTTGTTCTGGCTGTTTTTGGGTGGCAGTTGGTTTGTTCTTGGTTGCGCTCTTATGTTTATCGGTCCTTACTTGCTGTGATGTTGAATTTGGTAACGGGCTTTCGCTTGCTGCCTTTGTGCTCGCACCGCTTGTGAGCAATGTCCATGCGATCAGGATCAACAGGGATGAAAGTTTCATCAGAGGTTCAATGTGTCTAACGGACCAAAGTCGAGCCACAGCCCCTGAAAGTAACGGTGGAGCGCACGACGCGCTCCCGGACTACCGCGACGGCGGAACGGAGCAGCGGGGCGGCTGTTGGCGCTAGCGCGGTGTTAGGCCTCATTTCGGTGGAGCCCCCATTTCTCTCTTAGCTGCTCAGTCACGTCCCGATACCAGAAGCCTCGGCCCACCATCTGTGACTCAGGCCTCGCACCAACCGTCAACTCATAGACGGTCCAAAGCACGGAGAGTGGCGAGATGCCCGGCTCACCCCACTCCGGCTCAGCAACCGTTATTGGCGTGCCCTCTAAAAAAAGTGTCTTCTTATCCTCTGAGACCTGGACTTCGAGACCGCACTCTGCGAGCTGCGCAGCAATGGCTTCCGTGTAGTAAACGGAGTGTGAGTGCCAATCTTCGAGCAACGCCATGAACTTCTTTTTGTTTAATTGCGCGATAGCCATAGGTGCGGCGATGAAGTCCAACGGGGATCGCGGCTGAGCTGCGGGCCGAAGGCCCGTCGGATCTAGCCGCGTGTTCGGCCGCCGCAGGCGGTCCAACAACGACCGTCTGCGGTCGGGCGAACGACGCGGCTCACGAGCCGCGAGGGACGAGCGGTCCTCGTGCAGCCGCTTGTTATCTGCATTGGTCAAGTGCCAAAAGATGTGCGTTAAGACTCTGATTCATCACCTCCCGCGCTATCGTCCTCACCGGCCGCCCCATCATCTTCCAGCGCATCAAGGGGCAGTAGAACGGTGGCCTCACCGACTGGAAGCTCTTGCACGTCCTTGAGCTTCCTCCCGACGGCTCTTGACCTCACTTTGGCTTTCTCGATTGTGTCTGATGCCTGATGCAACTTCTTCTGCACTGCATCCAGAACATCGCCATACTTCGTCCACTCGGTCTTGACTGCTGCAAGGAGGTTCCAGACCTCGCTAGAACGCTTCTGGATGGCAAGTGTGCGAAAGCCCATCTGAAGACTGCTCAAAATAGACCACAGGGTAGTCGGGCCAGCGATAACCACCCGGCACTCCCGTTGGATGACCTCGGTCAAACCCGTCCTGCGGATGACTTCGGCAAAGAGGCCCTCTATGGGCAAGAATAGAATACCGAAGTCCGTGGTCTTTGGCGGGTTCAGGTACTTCCCGCAGATGTCCCATGCACAGGCCTTGACACGATTCTCAAGTTGCTTTCCTGCCACCTCCACCGCGTCGACGTCGGCTCTCTCTTGAGCCTCGATCAGACGTTGATAATCTTCGACAGGGAACTTGGCATCAATCGGGAGCCAGACGGTCTCATCCTTGTCCGCACCTTGTCCCGGTAACTTGATCGCAAACTCGACACGCTCGCCATCATCCTTCGTGGCCACGTTGGTGGCGAACTGATCGGGATTGAGCACCTGTTCCAACAACGCCCCAAGTTGCACTTCACCCCAGGTCCCACGCGTCTTGACGTTTGTGAGTACCTTCTTAAGGTCGCCAACGCCCGTGGCAAGCGTCTGCATCTCCCCAAGCCCCTTGTGCACCAGTTCCAAACGTTCGCTGACTTGTTTGAAGGACTCGCCCAGACGTTTCTCCAACGTCCCCTGAAGTTTCTCGTCCACGGTCTGCCGCATTTGGTCAAGTTGCTTGGCGTTGTCGATCTGCATGCTTTGGAGTTTGCCTTCCACCGTGACTCTGACCGCCTCCAGTTTTTTCTCATTTGAATCCGAAAGTTTTACAATCGCAGATGACATGGCTTCAAGCTGGGTCTTCTGGACATTGGCCAACTCGCCCATTGTCTTGGTGGTGGCTTCCGTGATCCCCTTGAGTGCGGCTATGACCTCCTCCCTTAACTGTTTGGCCCCGGTGGCGGACTCCGTTCGGATACCATCGAGTTTTTCGCCACTGGTCTTCGTCAATGAGGCGATCTGCCCTGAGAATGCTTCAAGTTGAGCTTTCTCGGCGACGGCCAAATCTTTCATTGTCTTGGCCATCGTCTCAGAGATGCTCTTCAGCGTCGTCACGACTTCCTCTCGAAGCTGTTTCGCTCCAGCAGCGGATTCGGAACGAATCCCATCGAGTCGCTCTCCACTGGCTTGGGCGAAAGAACCAAGCTGGGTCGAGAATGCCTCAAGCTGGGCCCGCTGGACACTTGCCAGTTCGCCCATCGTTTGTGTGATGGTCTCGGAGAGAGTCTTGAGCGTACCTACCACTTCTTCCCGCAGTTGTTTGGCTCCGGTGGCAGACTCGGCACGGACACCATCCAGTCGCTCACCGCTGGCTTTGGCGAACGAGGTAAGCTGACCGGAGAAAGCATCGAGTTGCCCTTTCTGCATGTTGGAAACATCCATCATTCGTTGTACCACGGAATCACCGAAGGTCTTGAAGGTTTCGGTAAGTTCCTGTCGCTGTTCTCTCGCTGCCTTACCCAGTTCGTCTCTGCTCTGGGCCACTTCCTCTCTCACCGCCCGCTCAGTACGTTCCTGTGCCTTTTCGAAAGCATCAAGACGGGAAGCAAGCACGGAGGCATCAGCTTGCGATGATTTCCTTAAAAGTGCGAGCAGGAGAGCCACCACTACGACCAGCAGGACGAGAGCCACGATCAGCAGAATCTCAGTCACGGACGACCTCCCTCGATAAAGTTCTTAGTTGAGTCCTCATACGGTAGATAACCATTAAAGTATGCTGACCGGCATATTCCTGTTTCGATATTTCCAATGACTGGGGGGAATTCTCCTGCCGTTAAGCGAACTTGTCAAGAATTTTAAACCTCACCAACGGTTGCAAGAGGCCGACCGTATTGTCAGCCTAATTCCATTATGGCTGACCAGCCTAATTCCGTTATGGCCGCCCAGGAGGCAGGCTGATGGCCAGTCCGTCCACCGGGCTTCGGACTCCTCTCCCACCACGGTTCAAGACGTGTGTGTAGATCATGGTAGTGTGTGTCCGAGCAACTCCTGAACCGTCCGAATATCGTAGCCGTCTTCCAAAAGATGGGTGGCGAAGCAATGGCGCATGGTGTGCGCACCGGCTGGCTTTGCGATGCCAGCCTTGAGCCTTGCATCTTTGACGGCCTTCTGGAGGACTGATTCGTGGAGGTGGTGACGGCGCTTTTCCCCAGTAAGCCGGTCGATATAATGGCTGGTCGCCGGGAACACCCACTGCCAGCCCCACTCCTTGCCGGCATTCGGATATTTGCGCTCCA